>CAZILR010000632.1:0-3807 GCA_964539995.1 uncultured Planctomyces sp. | reverse complement strand
ACTTCCGAAGGCTGGGCCTGATCCTGCCACTGACGGTCGTGTGCGTATGGTGGGATTTGTATTCCAAGTCAGCGGTGTTTGATCGGCTGGGGTACCCACATCAGTCGGGGCCGGAGCATCAGTGGCTGGGGCGACTTTCGACGTTTCGACTCTATACGAGCTTCAACGAAGGAGCCTTGTGGGGTGTCGGGCAGGGGCTGACGTGGCTATTCGCCGCGCTCAGCGTGGTGGCGGTCGTATTTATCGTCTCCATATTGCTAGCGTGGACATCGACCGAGTGTGCTCGATGGCTAAATGTGGCTCTGTGCTTGGTTCCTCGAAACATTCGTGTTCCACTTTCACATCTCGCACAAGTGCGGAGCAATTGGCTGACAGTGGCTCTGTGCTTGGTGCTCAGCGGGACGCTCGGCAATCTGTATGACCGGCTGGGGTTGTACGGTTACACGAACGTCGAGACCGGGCAACCGTATCGAGCCGTGCGGGACTTCTTGCTCTTCACATTCAGCAATTGGCCGTGGCCGGTGTTCAATTTCGCGGACGTGTTTCTGGTCACGGGGACGGGGATGCTGGTGGCGTACTCGTTCTGGTCCGAGCGTCACGCGGCCAAGCTGGCGAATCGCTCGAACGAGCCGACGGTCGAACCGCCGGCAGGGACAATTCACTGTTAGAGCACGACGATGCCGGTTGATTTCTTTGTAGTTCTCATCCCTTTGGGATTCCTGATCGCACTGTTTGCAGCGATCGTCAATCGGCGAGTTCGCAAGGCTGCCGTCGCATTGGCTGGGATTCTGTTGTTTGTCTTCGTTGCGATTTATTTCGTCCCCGGTTGGACTCTTTGGCTCTCCGCACGAAAAGGAGATGCTCCGGCTCAGTATGAGCTTGGCGTCTATTATTGGACGAGGCTTGGCTACATGGGATCGGACGTCGAAGCGCGAGATTTCTGGTGGACCGAAGCGGCGAAGCGCGGTCATCCGCGGGCAATGACGCAGGTCGGATTCTTCTCCATGTACGGGTCGAGTTCATACATCCCCAAAGACTTGGTGTCTGCGAGACGTTGGCTCGAAGCCGCAAAATTGGCGGGTGATTCAGACGCGATTGACGCACTTCAAAAGTTGGAGCACGAAGAAGCAAACGGACCATGAAGCGTCTAACCAACAGACGAACTCGTGTGGCAGATTGCACTCCGCAGTCAGGCAAGGTGGATGTCGTCAAGCCTACTCCTCCGCCAGCGCCTGCGGCTTCAACGGCCTCGACATTCCGAGGTACGTTGAAGTGGAAAAGGCCGATCCCCAGCATCGAAGCGATTTGATGAAAATTTACCGGATGATCGACGGCGGTCGCCTCGGTGAGAACCTCAGTTTTGAGATGAGGAACTTTCCGGAATGCGACGATATCGCGAACGCCATGCGCGGTGACAAACAGCTTTTGAGCACATGGACTCCGCCGCCGGTTTCGCTGTTCTCGATCAGCGGCAAGAAGAAAACGAACTTCGTTCGGACGACGTGGTCATACGCTGGCTTTGCGGTCGACGCTCGTGCCGCCGAAGTTCTGCAACCATATCTCACCGATGTTTGCGAGTTGTTGCCCATCAAGTATGGCAGGCAGTCGTACTGGATTCTGTACATTCACAAGACTGCCGACTGTTTGGACTTGGAGAGTACCGTTTTCCACTCACTTGAGAGAACTCCACGAGATGTCTTGATTGCGGCGTTTGACTGCGAACGACTACCCAAGCAACAGATCTTTAGAGTCACTCGTGGCTTTGATTATTACGTCACCGATGAATTAAAGGACGTCATCGAACGAGCCAAGCTAAGTGGCGTGCGTTTTCAATTCATGTGGAGCGACGATGGCTCGGAACCAGACGATGAAATTCCGGAGCGGCTGCGAAAGAAGAAACCATCTCGTCGGCGAAAATCGCGGTTACACACGAAGCGAGACAGCCTGCTCGAACGATTATGGCACGACGTAATTCTTCATCGAGGCGATGAGAGCGCGCTGGAAGACGCCTTGAAAATATCGAGGCTCATGCAAGGTGCGAACGATTATGACTCATGCCGTGCGGTACGAAAGCTCCTCAAATTGGGAGTTTCGAGGGAGATCATTCTCGATTTGATGTGCAGTTTGGCCTACGAAATCGTGTTCGATGTCCTGGTCGCAATCGAAGAAGAATGCCTCGATACCTCACCTGATCTTCAATCATTGCATGAAGACTTGTTGATTGCCGAGCCTTCGTGATCGCTTTGGTTCCCACGACGCTGCCGTCATTTCCTGACGCGGATGTTTCCCAGATGCACGTCGGGAAAGTGGATGCCGTAAAGCCGCAAGCCGTCGAGCAGCCGTTGGACATCGGGCCAATCGCGGCCGAACATCCGCTGCTTCTCACCCAACCATTCCGGCAATGCCATCTCGCTGGGAGCCTTGCCCAAGCTGGCTGCCGCGAAGTCGAGAACGAACGGCGGCGCGACCAGCGAAAGCTCCAACACCGAAGTCTCGCTGTCGTGGTCCAACAGCCGAGGAATCGTGAAGCCCTGCAACTGTTGCAGGCCAAGCTGCGATAGACGTTGATAAACGGCCAACTCGCGATCAAAGAGGTTCGAGTGGCGGCAGACTTTCACCACGCTGCCCCGGTTCGTCTTCCAGACATAGCCATCCAATCCGTAACCCATCAAATCCAGGGTTTGAATGTCGCGGGCTGCGCAGTAGGCTGTTCGGCGTTCATCCAACTCCGCAGGAACCACGATCATGGTTGCTCCCTCGCCCAGCCGCATGTCGAAGATCGCTGAACTTTGGTTGGAATCGAACGGGCAGCGATATTCGTTGGCTCAGGTCGCTCCCGAATTCGTCATCCTTCGTAGACCAGCGACCGTCCCGTCCGGCCCGGCCATTCTGGTGATTGACATCGAAGGACTAAAGGAAGAAAGCAACATTCGAGTCTTGTCCGCCGACCACATCCGCCCCGAATACCTTTCGATCTCTCGAATTTGATCCGCGCTGAGCACATCGGTGCCTCAACAATTTCTGGCCGTTGGGCTTTGAGCCGGAAGGTGTTTCATTACAATCCTTGCCATCGCGGTCGGGCTAGGATGCTGGCCGCTCTTCTTTGCACGGTGGCGTTTGGCGAAGTCTTCGTCGGTGACGAAGCAGCGACGCCCCAGTTTTCTCAGGTGCGATCATGCCTCACGGCAAGGACACGACAACTCGTTGGAATCTGAGTGCGCCCATGTCGGGCGGCATGTTGGGCCGTTGGGGTCTGCTCGGATTGGCTTAGCTTTTTTCATCCTCTTGCGCTGGAATCGTATCGAAACAAAATGCAGCACCAGATTCGATTTGATGGGAAATTGTTGATTCTGGGTTGTGGAAGCGTGGCTCAATGCACGATCCCGCTCTTGCTCAGGCACATTCAGATGCCAGCGGGACGAGTCACCGTCATGGACATGCGGGATAACCGCGAGTTGATCACTTCGGCGCTCGGCCAAGGCGTGAACTTCGTGCAGGAGCGGCTGACGAAAGGCAAGTTCCGCGAGCAACTCGGTCGGTATCTGGGGCCGGGCGACATTCTGATCGACCTCGCGTGGAACTTGCAGACGACCGATTTGCTCGACTGGTGCCGGCAGAACGGCGTGCGGTACATCAACACGTCGGTCGAAGTCTGGGATCCGTACCAAGGGATGTCTCGCCGGCCGATCACCGAGCAGACGCTGTATCACCGACACATGCAGCTTCGGAAAATGATCGACCGCTGGGGCGACAATCACGGCCCGACAGCGGTGCTCGATCACGGAGCCAACCCTGGCCTCGTGTCGC
>CAZILR010000631.1:0-3811 GCA_964539995.1 uncultured Planctomyces sp. | reverse complement strand
CCCACATAACTCAACGTGGCTCCGGCGGCCGAGAGCTTGGTGCTGAGCGACGCATCAACCGTGAAGGTGTCGTTCCCGGCCCCCAGGTTCACGGAGATCGCATCGCCTGCGGAAACGGTCAGCGTCGAGCCGCCGCCCAGATTGCTCGAATAGTCCGTCCCGTTGGTGCTGTATTGCAGAACGCCTTCCGGTGTGACGCGTAAAGACAGGCTGTCCGCAGCCGCATCGCCGGTGAAGGTGACCGTCCGTCCGGACAGATTTTGTGTCACCGAAAGAAGCACCCGGTCTTCGAGCAAATCGACGACGGGCGAGATTGTACTTTGTAGAACTCGATTCGGCTTAAACCTCGTACCGCGTCGACTGCGGGAAACCTGACGACAGCGACGACCAAATGTCCTCAGCCAATTCACGAAAACCATTTAGAATCCCCTCTAAGTGTTTCCAAATCAAACAGTTGAGCGTTTCGCGGAGCTGATTGATGCACTGGCAATTTTGGCTGGTAGGACAACATCGCCAGTCGTATCAACACGGTTTTTTCCAAAACCTAACTCGAAAATCTGAGAAACGATTTAAGTCGGGACGAAATATCGAAACATCGAGCGTCCTCAACAAGTGTGTGAGACCACAGAATGGACAAACTCCTTATCAGGGAGAGCTTTATGTGAGGAGCGGCGAACTCCCGCAACAGTGTGTCATCGAAGTCAGACGCTCATGCCCAAATCACTTGAGGTCGGACCATCGTTTGTGCCTCAGGCCTCAAAATTCCGGGGCATAATCCAGACTCAGAAAGCGAAGTCTGGCCTATAGATCTTTGAGCCAGTTGCGAGCCCAGACGGCGTAGTAGCTCGTCTCGGTGGAATTCAGGAGTTGCTTTTTGAGCTTGTGAAAACTCGATGGCGGCACGGACTCTGGCAGGTCGGCTCCTGCGGAAAAGCGTTGTCCGGCGACGGCTTCGAGGAATTCAGGGAACCACGCCGGTACGTCGGCTGGCGGCACGGTGACATGCCAGAGAATCGCCTGAACGCTATCCATCCCAACGACAAAGGCTTGGCCGTCAGGCGTAAAGTTCGGAGCATTCGAGACGCTTTGGAAGCCGGTTCCGCCATGCAAGCGGTGCGGAAGATGCACGGTCAAAGGGTGCCCACTTTCGACATCCCAAAGCCGCGGTCCATGAAAGTCGAGCGTGAGCAACCGGCGGCTGTCGGACGTGAAGAGCAAGTTCCGCACGCTCTGCGAGTGAAACAGGCTCCGTTTATGTGGAGTGCCGGTCGTGGCGTTCCAAATCACGGCCGTGCGATCGCGCGAGGCGGTCGCGACATACCGACCGTCGGGGCTGAAAGTGATGTCCATCACTTCGCCTTGGTGCGACAGCACCGACTTCTGCCGACCGCTGCTCACGTCCCACAGTCGAGCGGTGAAATCCAAACAGGCGGTTGCGACGGAACGGCTGTCCGGACTAAAGGCCACTCGCATGACTTCGTTCTGATGCCCTTTGAACTCTTGAACGAGTTGCCCCGATGCGACCTCCCAAACGCGCGTGATGCGATTCTCTCCGCCGCTCGCCAACCAGCGACCATCGGGCGAAAACGCCACGGAGTTGATTTCCGATTTGATATCCGATCCGTGCTGATGCTCCCAGACGGGCCTCCCAGTCTCTGTCTTCCAGACTCGAACGAATCCATCGGTCGAGCCCGTGGCAAAGAAGACTCCGTCGCGAGTCATGTCCACGGGCTGAATGGTCGTATTGAGATTGACCGGCTCGACGACCGGCTGTCCTGTCGCAATTGACCAGACGGCGACCTGCCCCCGCGAAGTGGCTGTGATCAGCCGGCTGGAATCGGGCGTGAAGAGCACTCCCCACGCGCCTCCGACGACTCGCAGCGGTCCACAGCGAACGGTTCCGGTCTCAGACTCCATGACGGTGACCTCTTGCTTGGTGGTCGCCACCGCCAGCAAAGTTCCGTCGGAATTCAAGCGACAGCCATCATGCCCGGTATGGTCCGGCTCTTGTGATCGAACGACCGCCGGACGTTTCTCGTGAACTCGCCAAAGCTGAGCGGCACCGGTTCCAGCACCGGCGGCAACCGTTCGGCGGTTTTCGTGCGAGATCGCGGCCAGAAAAACCTCCTGGCCGGCGACGCGTCCGGATTCGGCGTGGATCACGCGATTGGCGTGTCGCATCGGTTCGGCGAACGCTTCGCCGGTCGTCGCGTCCCAAACTTTCGCAAGCGAATCATTCGCCCAGCTCAGCAGCCGGTCTCCCTGACTCAGAAATCCAAGTCCGTTCAACAAATAGTCATGAGGCAACTCGGGCGTCAGCGGCGTTCCCGATGCAGTCCAGATCCGCGCCGTATGATTGAGTCCGAGGACGGCAATGCGATCGCCGAGCGGACTGAAATCGACTTGTCCCATGACGGTGCCCGGGTTGCTGCGGAATTCGTGCAACGGTTGCCCGGTCGCCGTTTCCCAGATGCGGGCGTGTATCCCGCCAATCGTCACCGCGCGAGTCAGGTCAGCATTGACGTCTGCGTCCGCGAACGAGCCAGGTTCCAGCCGGAAGCGCCGTTCGTTCGTCTCCAGATGCCAAGCTTCAACCGCTGACTTCGCACCAGCCTGCACGGCAACGAAAAACGACTGGCCGTTCATCACAAACTCGGCCTTGATGAACCGCCCCTCATCCCGCAGAGGGGCGATTCGCTGTCGTCCATCCTCGACGTCATAGAGGGAAACCGTGTGCGCTGTGCGCGAGAGCAGAAAGCGTCCGTCACCGCTGAAGTGGACTTGCACAACCCCCTCGTCGTGCCGCAGCGGATCGCGAATGGCTTTGCCGTTGGCCACATCCCACAGCCGAACCGTCTTGTCCTCGGAGCACGTCGCCAGCATCTTCCCGTCGGGACTGAACTCTGCCCATGTGACGGTCGCTTCGTGCTGCAATGAAAGCAAAGGCTCGGAAGTCACTGAGGTCCAGAGCCTCGCCGTCTTATCGAGCGATGCCGTGACGATGCGCGTTCCATCCGGGCTAAGCCGCGCGACCGTCAGTTCAGCTCCGTCGGGATGCCGAATTTGCGGAGCGGCCGGAACCGGAAATCGTCGCTGTTCCATGATCGACGTGCCGAACATCGCGGCCTTCCAGTCTTTCGGATCCGCTCGCAACAGGGACGCGACTTTTGCCAGCGCTCGCGACGACTGCCCGCTCTCCAACATCGTGTCGAGCGTTTCCCATTCGAGGTGCGCGATGTTCTCGGATAGCGTGACGTTCGCTTGCTCGGCGCGACTCCATTGCCAGAACGCAATTCCCGTCCCGACGGAAACCGCCAGCAGCACGACGCTGATCAGCGTCGCGACAACGGGATTCCTTTGGCACCATCGCCAAGCGTGTTCCCCAGGACTGATCGGCCGAGCCTGGATCGGCTTCCGCTGAAGGAAGCGTTCGAGTTCATCCGCCACAGCGGCCGCCGATGGGTATCGCTGATCGGGTTTCCGTTCGAGGCATCGCATCACGATCGTTTCAAGATCGCGATGGATGACGGGATTCAATTTCCTTGGAGGCAGAGGCGCTTCGTGAATTGACTTCCACATCGTTTCGACGGCGGTGGCTCCGGTGAAGGGAGGACTGCTCGTCAGCAGTTCGTACAAGGTGGCACCGAGTCCATACACGTCCGACGCAATCGTCACGTCGTCGCTTCCCGCCGCCTGTTCAGGCGAGAGGTATCCCGGTGTACCGAGCACGGCGTTCGACAGCGTGAGACCGGTCTGTACTCGTCCGGTCAGCTTGGCCAATCCGAAGTCCGTCAAATGAGGCTGCTCATAC
>CAZILR010000630.1:0-3817 GCA_964539995.1 uncultured Planctomyces sp. | reverse complement strand
TGCCGCTGGGGATCGCGACGTAATCGTTGTTCGCCGTCGTCGCCGTGCCGTTCTGCGTTGAGTACCCGACCGAGAACCCGGTCGTGGCGGCCTCGCTGAGCGTGACCGTGAAGTTCAAGATCGACGTGCCACTGTCCCCTTCCTCCAAGCTCGCGTCGCTGATGACGAGCAACGGGCTGCCCTTGTAGCGAGCCACCGCGAAGTCAAAGTCTCCAGCAGTGAACATACGCCCTGAAACCACGATGCTGCCGTTGCCATCAAAAGTCACCCCGTTGGCGTAGTCGTCGGGACCACCGAAGTCCGTGAGCACGCGACCATCGGCGTTGAAAGTGGTATCCAGCGAACCATTCGGGTTGTAGCGAGCCACCGCGAAGTCCGTGCTCGCTCCATTCTGGCCCGACCCAACAGCGACGATCTTGCCGTCACTCCCGATGGCGATGTCGTAGCAATAGTCGTTGCCCCCGAAATCTCCTGGGGCGTATCCACCAGCGGCAAAGGTCGCATCGTGGGAGCCATCGACATTCAAGCGTGCAATGCCGAAATCATAGGTCGAGCCATCGAAAATCCCGCCGACCACAATTTTTCCATTGCCATCGATCGCCACTGCATAGCCAACATCTCCACTGGCACCCGGAAACACCGTCCGACGGCCGTCAGCATCAAAGCTGGTGTCCGGTGAGCCGTCCGTGTTGTAGCGCGCCACGGCGATACTGGAGTTCTCCCCGATAATTGGCCCCGTCGCTCCCACCACGACAATCTTGTCGTTGGCATCAACCGCCACGCCATAAGCGTGGTCCTGCAAACCCGCGAAGTCGGTGTATCGGAAGCCGCTACCGTTGAAACTGGTGTCCACGGTTCCGTTGGAGAGATACCGGCCGACCAGAATGTCGTGATTCAAGCCGTTGTGCGTGTAACCCGCCACCGCGATTCGGCCGAGGCTGTCAATCGCGACACCCATCAGGTGGTCATCGTTGCCAATGTTAGTGATGACCTTTCCGCCAGTCCCAAACGTGGTGTCGAGCGAGCCATCCACGTTGTAGCGCGCCAGCGCAAAGTCCTTGACACTCCCCCCGTTGCTGGTGGTACCAGCGACCAGAATTTTTCCGTTACCGTCAATGACCACACTGCTCGCGTTGTCGGACCAGCCAGCATTCATGCCCGTGAGAACAATTCCTCCTGATCCGAATCCGGTATCGAGCGAACCATCGACGTTGTATCGGACCACCGCGAAATCGCCGCCGGAACCACCAACAACAATACTCTTGCCATCGGCCTGAACAGCAACATCTTCCGAGATGTCGGCCGTACCGGTGATGTTCGTCGTCACACGCCCGTCGAGACTAAAGCTCGGATCGAGATCCCCCGCCGACAACAGCGAGCGGTCCTCCAACGTCTCGATGACGTCGGTGAACTCCGACGACCGGACGGAGCCATCGGGAGCCGTGCTCCACGACGCCGCGCGCGTCAACAACGAATGGCCGCGACTCGCACCTCGGCGAGACCGGCCTGACACTTTTTTGCGAACTCCACGAAGACGACCCGATACCGCGCTCAACCAACGCGAAAACAACATGGCAAAACCTCGGACGTAGTGAGAGGAACATTCCGTTCCGTGAGGGATTTAGTGGGACCGAGCCACGATGTACGGACTTTGAAACTGCTCCGTGGAACGCCGACGCTTGCCAAGTGCTGGCTCTGGCTGAACGTCTTCTCCATCCGAGCTTGCAGACGGAGCGGAGGACGATCGAGGCGAAGCCACAAGCGCGACTTTCAGGAGGAACTCAACTGAGACGCAGAAAAAGCCGCCACGGTGAAACGCCGTGGCGGCTGATGAACAACAGAAATCATGAATCCGTTCGATTACGGAACGCTGCCTTCGGGACCACCGGTGCTGGAATCGTTCTTGCCGCAGACGTCGGTGATCGTCACGGCCTTGCAGTCACAGTCGTCCTCATTGTCATTGAAGCCGAAGCCAGCGATCGCGGCGTGAGCCTTGCCAGCCAGCTTGGTCTTGGAAATCGTGTTGGTGTGGTAGCTTTGGCTCACCGCACCGAACGCGTTCGAGAGGTCAATCAACTCTTCCGTGATCGAGTCACGGACAGCCGTGAGTCCGACAGCCATCGCCAGGACGGCCAGGGTCATCACGAGCACGAGTTCGGCCGAAACCACGAAACCAGCTTGGTCGTTGAAGAGCTTACGCATAATGAACTGTTCCTTTTTGAGGGGTTGAGACCGCTGGAAAACGCAGTTTCCAGACAGCGATGAGGAGAGGTGGCGAGTATGCCGACAGACAGATCGCCGGAGACGGCCGCAGCAGCGGCAGCACGGATGCAAGGTTCAGGAGATTGCCGTCAACTGATGAGGGCCAATTGACGTCGCTGAACAAAGCAGGCTTCGAGAGAACGGCCGTCACCGCAATGCGGTGACGGCCCGATGCAGACATCACACTGTTGGCGGAGCGATTACGGGACAGCGCCTTCCGGAGCACCGGTGCTGGAATCGTTCTTGCCACAGACGTCGGTGATCGTCGCCGCTCGGCAATCGCAATCATCCTCGTTGTCATTGAAGCCGAAGCCAGCGATCGCGGCGTGAGCCTTGCCGGCCAGCTTGGTCTTGGAAATCGTGTTGGTGTGGTAGCTTTGGCTGACCGCACCAAACGCATTCGAGATGTCGATCAATTCCGACGTGATCGAGTCACGCACGGCGGTGAGACCGACAGCCATCGCCAAGACGGCGATGGTCATGACGAGCACGAGCTCGGCCGAAACCACGAAACCTGCTTCATCGTTGAAGAGCTTACGCATAGTGAACTGTTCCTTTTTTGAGTTTTGAGACTGAGAGACCAAGTGAGACATCGAAGAGAAACCACCCTCCACGCAACTTCAGTGAGACAACCAAGGTTGCGATCTCGTGGGTGTGGCAACTGTCGCTCGTTGACGAGGCTGATCCCCTCGACAATGAGAACTCCACACGTTTGCCTGAACTCGGAGGACGTTCAGGCAACACGAATTTGGTCTGCTGTTGGCCGACAACAGACCGCTAGCACTACCGGTAGTGCTCGAGCCATCTCTGAGAAAGATGGCTCGTGTATGAAGGGGACATGACCGATCGGCGACGTCCCCAAAAGACTCGCGAGTGGGTGATTCGACTGAGCAAGTCAGCCCCTCAAACGCTCTCTCACCTTCGTTTGAAGCCCACTGCGAGTACTTGTGTTTTTGTTTCCCGAACACGTCGTTCGGATGCTGCGGTAACACGCAGGTCATGTGCCCGTGCCAATTCCTGGCAGCGCGCCAAGGTCGATGCAGAAACGCATCACGCCACGAAACTCGACGCAACCTCTACCCAAACGGGGAGTACGGAGTCGTGCAGAAACTCAGAACAGGGATCTCATCGCCGCCGATCACGCAGCATCAAACTGCGTCCGCGCCAATCCTGTGAAACGCTTTGTTCTCTCCAATGTCAGGCCGCTGAAACACGTTGGCCGACTGCGAGCACCACAGCAAGTTCACGCTGAGCACATCCCAGTCAACACAACTTATTTCATAGCTGGAGAATCCGTTTTCTTGTCACCTCGTTTTCTGGTTTGGGAATCCATCAAAGTCCAGTCGGAACACGTCACCAAGTCGAACGGTAGTCGAATCTCACAAATCTCGTACCGAGAAATGAACATCTTTTGCGGGAGCGGACCCCCAAAAACTGGAGTGTTCAGAAAACGAATCAGTGCTGACACACATCCGTCGCTATGGAAAAAGAACGAGGGGGCGTCACCGCCCCCTCAGTGAGTCACTTCGTGATCAGTGCTTCTTTTTGCGTTTGG
>CAZILR010000629.1:0-3823 GCA_964539995.1 uncultured Planctomyces sp. | reverse complement strand
CGAACGCTGGGTCAACACTCAAGAGCACGGCTTTTACTCCGGCGATCATCACATTCACGCAGCGGGGTGTGCTCACTACACGGTACCGACCGAAGGAGTCACTCCGGAGGACATGTTCCGACAGGTCAAAGGCGAGGGCTTGAATGTCGGCTGCGTGCTGACGTGGGGCCCATGCTACAAGTTTCAGCGGCAGTTCTTTCAGCCTGCGCCGCTCAACATCAGCGAGTCGCTCACGCTGCTGAAGTACGATCTGGAAATTAGCGGCTTCGGCTCGCAAGCGTTGGGACATGTCTGCTTGCTGAACCTGCGAGACCAAACCTACCCCGGCTCGGATGGCACCGAGACCAAAGGCTGGCCGACTTGGACGACTCCGGTCATGCGTTGGGCGAAGGCACAAGGGGGAGTCACCGGCTACGCACACTCGGCCAGCGGCTTGTGGATCGATCCGCCGAAGGCCGCGACACGATTCCTTGCCAAGTGGGATGCCGACAAGGACGGCATCCTGTCCGCTGACGAAACGAAAGACGCTCTCCTGCCCGAACCGTTTGAGAAAGTCGACGCCGACGGAGACCACAAACTGACCGAGCGCGAATTGACGCTCTGCCACGACCGCGCGGCGGATCAATTGCCAAACCTCGCGATTCCCGAAATGAACGGCGTTGGTGCGATGGAGTTGCCGGTCACGGTGGTCGAAGGTGTTTGCGACTTCATCAGCGCGATGGACACTCGGCGGATTCAGGAGTGGAACACTTGGTATCACGTCCTCAATTGTGGCTTCGCGTTGAAGGCCAGCGGCGAGACCGACTTCCCTTGCATGAGCAGCCGCCGTGTCGGCCAAGGTCGCGTCTACGTCCAGCTTGGCAAAAATGAAAAACTCGACTTCGCCGCGTGGTGTGATGGCATCGCTCGCGGCCGATCGTACGTTTCGGACGGCTTCGCGCACGCGCTCGACTTTCGAGTCAACGACGATCAGCCCGGCTTTGACGACGTCGAACTACCGCGCCCCGGCGAGGTCACGATCACCGCGACGGTCGCATTCGCTCCGGTCACTCCGGAGACCGTCGCTCAAGGAGTCGTCGCACCTGTCGGTGGCAAACGTCTGGTGGGCGACACCGTCGAACTGCACGGCCCGCGATCCGATAAATCGGTCGAGGGGGGCGAGCGGCTGGTTGAGATCGTCGTCAACGGCCGCGCGGTCGCGTCTCGCAAAGTGCTGGCCGACGGCAAGATTCACGACCTCAAGTTTCAGATTCCGATCACGCAGAGCAGTTGGGTCGCACTGCGGCACTTCCCGCAACTGCACACGAACCCGGTCAACGTGCTCGTCGCCGACAAACCGATTCGAGCCTCACGCGACAGCGCCCGCTGGTGCGAAGAGGTCATCGATCTGCTCTGGAAGAACCGCGAACGAGCCATCGCCGAACCCGAACGCGACGAAGCGCGGCGGACGTTTGAGAAAGCGAAGGCCGCGTACCGTTCGCTCGCGGAGCAATCGAAGTGACCGATCTTTGGCAAGTCTTCGCCCTCACGGTTTTCGCTTGTGAGGATTGCGCGACTTTGAGGTTGAGTGAGGTGGTCGCAATTTGAGACCACCGCCGTCACGTCCTGTGTCATCGAAGTGCGTGGAATGCGAGTCGCGGTATCCACACTCTTACCAAGGCGTGCTACCCGTCCCGACTCGCTACTTCAAAAACTTCTCCAACGGATAGACTTCGGCTGCCCGCGAAGAATCACCACCAGAAGCAAACCAGGGGAGTGTTACCCGTTCGAGCCGATCGGTGATTGCTGACACCATGCCTGGCAAGTCCGTCGCCACGCCTAGTTTCCACTCCAACCTGCCGTGTGTCCCTTCGAGACGGCCCCTCTGTGTGCCGAACGCCGTCTTCTGACCGGTCTCCACCCATCGCATCTCATACATGCGCACTCGAACCGACGATTTCAGTACCGTTAGTTCGAAATCTACAAGTTCTGTCACATTGCCGTCGGCACGGTTATGACATCGCCTCCAAGAACGCCCCTGTCGGCGGAAGCCTAACGATTTGAGATGAGCTAACGACCTAATGAGGCTCTCAGCGATTTCGTCTCGCAATTGTTTCAGAGTTGCTGTGCGATCGAGATCCATATCAATGTGAGTTACCTACGCCGCGCACACAGTGGCATTGGCTGAGACAATGTTGCCGTCTTCGTTCCTCGTGACGAGTCTACTGGCAAGCCGTGTCGGACGCTTCAGATACTTTCGAGAGATCAACCAAAAAGGCTCATCACGCGGAGCGATGATGGCTACTTTGATCACAGCCGTTTGACTTTGATGTTCTTCCAGCGGCATTTGGCTCCGTTGGGCCAGCCTTTGCCGCCATGGACTTGGACGGTGATCGAACCGGCCGGGCCGAGTGTCTCCGCGACCTTTGCCGCGTCGTAGCCTTTGCCGTCGAATTTCTTGCCGTCGAAGTCGTTGACCTTCAGGCCGTTGATCCAGGTCGTGATCTGCGGTGGATTGCCGACGACACGCACCTTGGCGGTGTTCCAGTCGTTGACCTTCCAGGCTTTGAGCCATTCGTCGCTCGTGCAGGTTGGCGTTGCGGTCGGCGCGGGATCGGTCGGTTTGGCGAACAGTTTGAGCAGCTTGCCATCTTTCTCTTCGCCGAAGATGTCGTACGGCCTCGTGTTGAAGCCGCCAGTCCCTTCGCCGTAGATGTGGCCCACGTTTCCTCGGTCGTGATAGTCCACCATCATTTGGAAGCATTGGCCTTTGTCGTTGGATCGCACGAACAGGCCGGAGCAGACGCCCCAGTCGGGCTTCATGTCGATCAGCAGCTCGAAGTCTTTGAACTTCTCGTCGGTCAGCAGGATGCCACCGTTACCGCTGCCGGGCGGATCTTGCTCGCCAGCGATGGCTCCATCTTCGACGATCCAGCTTCCACCGGTACCGTGGCCGATTCGTTCGGGGTTCTTGTGCCAGCCGGCCAGCGTTTTGCCGTCGAAGATCGGCTTGAAATCGTCATCGGCCGCGCGGGCCAAAGAGAAAGACAGAGCAAGTACCACCGTTGGCAGCAGCGAAAAAATCAAGCGGCGCATCAATGGAGTCTCCCTGAGAGTTGAGAACAGGTTTTGGATTTTGAATGGCTCGGCTTGGTTTACTCTTCTTCTTCGTGAACCTTGGCCGACGCGACAATCTTCTGCTGCTCGTTGCCGGGGACGACTTCGTAGTGCGATGGCTCGAAGGTGTACGAGCCTTGGCCGCCGGTGATGCTCGACAGGCTGCGAGCATAGGTTTGCATTTCGGCCAGCGGGACCGAGGCTTTTACGACCGTGAAATTGCCGGGAAGCGTGTCCATCCCTTCCATGCGGCCGCGGCGCGTGTTGAGGTCGCTGGTGATGTCGCCGAGCTTCTCGCCGGGGACCATGATTTCGGCCTTCACGATCGGTTCGAGCAGTGCTGGCTTGGCTTTGGCGAAGACCTCTTTGAAACATTGCCGGCCGGCGGTCTTGAACGCGGTTTCGTTGCTGTCGACCGGATGGTCTTTGCCGAAGAACAGCGCGCACCAGCAGTCTTGGACTTGGTAGCCGGCGAGCACGCCCTTCTCCATCCGTTCTTTGACACCTTTCTCGACGGCGGGGATGAAGTTGTTCGGAACGCTGCCGCCGCTGACGCAATCAAGGAACGCGTAGTTCAGGACCGGGTCGTAATGGAACGCACGCAGACTCTCGAAGCGTTCTTTGATGAAATACTCCTCCGGAACGATTCCTTGCGGCAACGGGCCGATGCGGAAGTGGACCTCGGCGAACTGACCGGAGCCGCCCGACTGCTTTTTGTGGCGGTACA
>CAZILR010000628.1:0-3828 GCA_964539995.1 uncultured Planctomyces sp. | reverse complement strand
TCGTCGAGGACACCGAACACACGCTCGAGATGCTGGCTGCTGACTTCCCCTCGAAGGTCGTGCAACTCGTCGCCGCGATGACCGAACGCAAGCATGACCACGACGGCCGCAAACGCTCGTGGCAGGAACGTAAGGATGAGCATCTTCGGCACATCACTGGCGAGCCGTGGGAGGCTCGCGCGATCGTGCTGGCCGACAAGCTGCACAACCTCGGCTCGATGGTGGAAGACCTCGAAGCGGGTCATGATCTCTGGGTGCGCTTCAGTTCGTCGCCGGAGAAAATCCTCTGGTATTACCGCGAAATGATCGCCGCTGCCGAACAAGGCGATCCACGCTTGGCCGAGTTGGCCCGCGAATGCCGGACGCTCATCGAACGACTTGCGATTGAAGTGAACCGCTAGTCGGCGATTGTTAAAGAAATTTCCACGACGACGGTCCGTTCTTCTTCGCGACGCTTTGCGAAAAATCGCAGTCTCGCTTTCCACTCACCGAAATTTCGCATCGGTTCGTTGTGATGCTTTGCGAGGCGGCTAGAATCCCGCCGTTCCGCACGTCGTGGGTTGTGAGTTTCGGCCTGACCGCTTCGCGTCTCTGCGAAGTTGCTCTTTGTTCGATCTGCTAGTTTCCGACAGTTTCGGCCCGCGACCCGGTCATCGTTTCGCAACCACTGTAGAGGGAGAACCAGATGCGAGACCCCCGTGAAGAGACCAGTCCGCAAGCGGATGGCTCCGGCTTCAATCGCCGTGATTTTCTACGAGGCTCCGGAGCGGCTGTCGCCGTCACCGCGCTGGCCACCAGCGACCAGGGAGCCACTGCTCAAGATGCCAAAAAAGCGAATGTCGCGTCCGCCAAAGCGCAGGACGTGACGCTCAGCGTGAACGGTAAAGACCACAAACTGTCGCTGGAACCGCGAGTCACGCTGCTCGACACGCTGCGCGACGACCTGAACCTGACCGGTTGCAAGGATGTCTGCGACACGACCAACTGCGGAGCCTGCACGGTGCTGATCGACGGCAAGCCGACCTACGCTTGCAGCCGCTTGGCGATCGAATGCGTCGGCAAGAAAGTCACGACCATCGAGTCGCTGGCGGCCAATGATCCGGTCGTCGCGGGCTTCGTGAAGCATGACGCTCAGCAGTGCGGCTTCTGCACTCCCGGCTTCGTCATGGCGACGAAAGCCTTCTGCGACAAGAACCCCGGCGCGACGCTCGCCCAAGTTCGCAGTGGTCTCGGTGGGAACATCTGCCGTTGCGGCACCTACGTCGGCATCACCGCCTGCGCGATGGAACTCGTGACGAAGAAGGGAGGCAACTAACTATGGCGACTGAACTCAAAGTGGCCTGGGGGCCTCGCAAGGACAATGTTTATCTCGGCAAAGAAATCACGCGGCTGGACGGCATCGACAAGGCCTCCGGTGCAGCGAAGTACGCGGCCGACGCGAACCCGAAAGATTGCCTGTACGCCAAGGTGCTGAGCTTCAAGGGTGGTGCCGGCAAGGTGAAATCGCTGGACCTCGAAGACGCCAAGAAAGTCCCTGGCGTGAAAGCAGTTCACGCGTTTGTCAAAGTCGGTGACGAACTGCAATGGGACGGCGCGCTGGTCGCGGCCGTCGCCGCCGAACGACAAGAGCAAGCCGAAGACGGCATACGAGCCATCAAGTTTGCCTTCGACCCGATGGAGCACTTCGTTGACGAAGACGATCTGAAGGGGGCCGAGGCCGCCAAGCGGACCAAAGACCTCGGCAACAACACCAAGGGGGATGTTGAGGCCGCACTCAAGTCGGCGGCCGTGGTTCACAAGGGGAGCTACGGCATCGCGACGATCAGCCACATGTGCCTCGAAACGCACGGCTCCTGCACTCGGTGGGAAGACGGCAAGCTGATCGTCAATCACTCGACACAGAACGTCAGCGGCACGCCAGCGAACTTCGTCAGCGAACTGCAAAAGCAGCACAACATCTCGGTCGATGCGGCCGACGTGACCGTGCTGTGCCAATTCGTGGGAGGCGGCTTCGGCTCGAAGTTCGCCGCCGACGATTGGGGTGTCGCTGCCGCGAAGATGTCGAAAGAAGCCGGCCGCCCGGTGCGACTGATGCTCGACCGCGCGACGGAATTGAAGATCGCCGGCACTCGGCCGAGTGGCTTCGCCGACGTCACGATTGCCGCCGACAAGGACGGCAAGATCGTCGCCTGGGACAGCCACCACTGGGGCACGAACGGAGGCATGAAGGGAGGCACGATCAACCTCGCGCAGTTCCCGTATGTCTTCGACTTCGATAACCGCAACCGCAAGGCCACCGGCCTGATGACCAACGCCGGCCCCGACCGAGCGTGGCGTGCTCCGCCGCACCCGCAACTCTGTGCGTTGACCGATACGGCGATCGACGACATCGCGGCCAAGCTCGGCAAGAGCGCGGTCGATGTCTTTCTGGCCAACATCGACAAGACGCCGGAGAAGTTGCAGGCGACCTACATCGCCGAAATCAAACGAGCGGCCGAACTCATCGGCTGGTCGAAGAAGTGGCACGCTCACGGCAAAGGTGGCGACGGCGACGTCAAGCGTGGTCTCGGCATGGCCATCCACACTTGGGGTGGCCGAGCACACGCTGGCACTTGCACCGTTCGCATCAACCCGGACGGCAGCGTCGAGTCGCTCAGCGGCACGCAGGACATCGGCACCGGCACTCGCACTGCCATTGCGATGGTGCTCGCGGAGACATTCGGCATCGGCCTCGACGCCGTGAAGGTCCGCTACGGTTCGAGTGTTTATCCACGCTCCGGCCCGTCGGGCGGCAGCACGACGATCGGTGGTGTGTCTGGCCCAAACCGGCGAGCCGCGATCGCCGCACTTGGCAAGTTGTTCGACATTGTCGCTGAGAAGCACAAGGTCGATGGCAACTCGCTGAAGGCAAAGGGCGGAAAGATTTGGTCCGGTGACAAAGAGGTCTGCACTTGGAAAGCCGCATGCGGGCTGCTCGGTCAGATGGGCATCGAAACTCAGGGCGAAGGCCCCAAGGACGATGGCCTTACCAGCGAGCAAGTCGGCGGAGTCCAAATGGCGGATGTTTCGGTCGATACGAAGACCGGCATCGTCCGCATCAACCAGTTCGTCGCCGTCCAAGACTGCGGTTTGATCGTGGACCTGCTGACCGCCAAGAGCCAAGTCTACGGCGGCCTGATCATGGGCATCGCGTACTCGTTGACCGAGGAACAAATCCTCGACAACAAGACCGGCCGCTACATCAACGCCGACATGGAGAACTACAAGCTCCCGCGCATCGGCGACATCGGCGAGTTGATCGTCGAGATGTACCAACCCGACAGCGAATACGAACGAGGCGTCATCGGCCTCGGCGAACCCCCGGTCATCGCCTGCGGAGCTGCCATCAGCAACGCTGTCGCGAATGCCACGGGAGTCCGTGTGCCGACGATTCCACTCACGCCGAAGCGAGTGCTTGACGCACTCAAAGCGGCAAAGGCGTGATCGTCCATCGTCTTGTCCCCTCTCCCTTTGGTAGTGGGCTTGGGTGAGGGACCACGAGAGGTTCCTCGCATCCATCTTCCAAACGTCTTCCTCAATCAAGAGGTATTCCCATGAGAAACTTCGAATACGCTCGTCCTGAAACCGAGGCCGAAGCGCTGGAACTGCTCGCCGAACACGGTGGCAACACCGCCGTCCTGGCTGGCGGGACCGACCTGATGAACTTGCTCAAACGTGACGTGATCCAACCGGCTCGCGTCGTGGACATCAAGAATGTTCCGTCGTGGCGAGGCATCAAGCCACAAGACGACGGAGTGCTGATCGGCGCAAACACGACGCTCGATGAAA
>CAZILR010000627.1:0-3831 GCA_964539995.1 uncultured Planctomyces sp. | reverse complement strand
CTGTCCGAACCCGGAATGTCAGGCACCCGATCAATACGGCGATAGCTGCGACAAGTGCGGCCACACGCACAGCCCGGCCGACTTGGTCAATCCTGTGAGCACGCTGTCCGGCGCGACGCCGGAACTCCGTTCGGCCAATCACCTCTTCATCAACATCGAGAAGCTGCACGGCTTTCTTGAAGAGTGGACGCAGTCGGGCGAGCACTTGCAGAGCGAAGTCGCCAACTACCTCAAAGGACACTTTCTCGGCCAGCCGCTTCGAGACTGGGACGTCTCGCGTCCCGCTCCGTATTTCGGTTTCGAGATTCCCGATAGCCCCGGCAACTACTGGTACGTCTGGTTCGACGCGCCGATCGGCTACATGGCTTCGACGACCGAATGGTGCGAACGTCACGGCGAAGATTTTGCGAAATGGTGGCGCGACGGCTCGGCCGAAGTCCACCACTTCATCGGCAAAGACATCACCTATTTCCACACGTTGTTCTGGCCGGCGATGCTCAAGGCATCGGGATTCAATCTGCCGACGAAGGTTCACATTCACGGCTTTTTGACGGTCGGCGGCGAGAAGATGTCGAAGTCCAAAGGGACGTTCGTGCAGGCCGCGACGTACCTCAAGCATCTCGATCCGGCCTACCTGCGGTACTACTACGCCTCGAAGCTCGGCCCGCGCCTGGATGATCTTGATCTCAGCCTTGATGAGTTCGTGGACAAGGCGAACAAACAACTCGTTGGCGGAGTCGTGAACATCGCGTCACGGACGGCCAAGTTTCTCGGCGGCAAGACGCTCAGCGAAACGTACCCCGCCGACGGTGGACTGTTCCTGTTCGCGGCAGCCGCGCACGAGTCCATCGCCGAGGCTTACGAACGCTGCGACTATCAATCCGTCATCCGCACCTGCAAAGAACTTTGCGACCGAGCCAACGCGTACCTCGACGAGAAGGCTCCGTGGACGCTGGCTAAGCAGCCGGACAAAGCGGCAGAGGTTCGGCAGATTTGCTCCGTCGGATTGAATCTCTTCCGCCAGGTTGTTGTGTATCTTGCCCCCGTGCTGCCGCAGTTGGCGAAGCAAGCAGGCGAATTGCTCAATGCCCCCATCACATGTTGGGAGGATGCTCAGTCGCCGTTGACTGGCACTCCCGTCACGAACTTCCAACACATGCTCAAACGAGTCGAACTTAAACAGGTGCAAGCCATGATCGAAGAGAGTAAACCCGCCGAAACCAAGACACTGGTCGAAGCGGTCGTGACCGCCAGTCCCTCGCAAACGAATGATGGCCCCGAGGCATTGGAAAAGGAGCCGCTGGTCGCCGAACTCTGTTCGATCGACGACTTCACGAAGATTGACTTGCGCGTCGCACGGATCATTTCGGCGGCGCACGTCGAGGGAGCGGACAAGCTGGTGCAACTGACTCTGAACCTCGGTGGCGAGGTGCGTCGCAACGTCTTCGCCGGCATCAAGAGCGCGTACACGCCGGGACAACTCGTCGGCCGGCTGGTCATCGTTGTGGCGAATCTCGCCCCGCGCAAGATGCGATTCGGAGTCAGCGAGGGGATGGTCTGTGCGGCCGGCGGCGGAGGAACGGAAATCTTTCTGCTCGCGCCGGACAGCGGCGCGGTGCCGGGGCAGCGCGTGCATTGAGCGAGGTTCGTCAAAGATTTTCGCGATCGCAACGAATCGAAGGCGTGCCGGGTGGCGTCAGCCTTCGGAAAACAATCACCTGGTTTTTCAACGTCTTTTCGAGGAGGTGTCTCATGCGAATTTCGCGGCGATTCTTCGTGCTTTTGGGCTTGGCTCTGACGATTCCCGGCGTTGTGGGTGCCGACGATGCGACTTCACGAGAGTTGGTCGAGAAGGCGATCGAGAAGAACGGTGGCGAGAAGCTGCTCGCCAAGCACCCAGGCATGACTTCCAAACTCAAGGGGACGATCCAGGTGAACGGTGCTGCGATCGCGTTCACGGGCGATCTGGCATTGCAGGGAGCGAATCAGCACAAGGTCTCCATCTCGTTCGTGCTGGATGGTCAGTCGATTTCATTTGTCAGCGTGCTCAATCGCGATCAGGGCTGGCTCAAAATCAACAACGACACTGTCGATATGCCGGCCGAGCAATTGGCCGAGAGCAAGGAACAAGCCTATTCAGGCTGGGTCGCGACGCTGCTGCCACTGAAGGACAAGGCGTTTCAATTAACGCCGTATGGGGAAGCCGAAATCGCGGGGCGTAAGGCGATTGGCGTCAACGTGACTCGTGAGGGACATCGCCCGATCAATCTGTTTTTTGACAAAGAAACGCTGCGGCTGGTGCGATCCGAGACCCGCGTGCGTGACGAAACGACCGCTCAAGAAGTGACCGAAGAATCGACCTACAGCGAGTTCAAGACGGTCGAGGGAACTCAACAAGCGATGAAGGTTGCCGTCAAACGCAACGGAAAACCGCACGCGGAGGTTGAGGTGGAGGAATTCAAACCCTCGGAAAAACTCGAAGACAGCGTGTTCGCTCGGCCCTGAGTCCAACGAAAGTTCCTTTGGGGCATCGCTTTTCAAGTTCACTCGCTAGACTGCCCGCCGTGACGATCAGTTGGCTCGGACACGTCGTCCGAGCGAAGTTGCGAATGCTTGTTTTGAAAAGGTGACTGCGATGCCCGAAGGCACAATCAAGAAGGTGACGGACAAAGGATTCGGATTCATTAGTACGGGTGACGGAGGAGACATTTTCTTCCATATGTCGAACCTCGACGGTGTCCGGTTCGACGAACTGCGAGAAGGTCAGCGAGTGACCTACACGGTCGGCCAAGGCCCCAAGGGGCAACGCGCGGAAAACGTCCGCACCGCCTAATTGCCGAAACGCAGCAATCCAGAGGGGAGCCGACCAATGCGTCGGCTCCCTGCATTTTGGCTTCACGCCCAAATCCGTGCCGACTCGAATCCCAGGAGAATGACCATCGCTAAAAATCAAAACACGTTCGCGAAGCGAAACCGAGAAATGGAAAAGAAACGCAAAGCCGACGACAAGCGCGCGGATCGTCTCAAACGAAAAACGGAAGAACCGCTGTCCCCTCAGGATTCGGCCCCGCTGGTGGTTGACCCGGATGACGGAAATCCTCCGAGCGTCGATCGGTAGTCATTCCTCGTCGTCGCCGGGTTACCGGTCACGCGTTCGGCTCACCAAAAAAGAACGCCGCTGGCGGAGGCTGAGAACGATTGCTCATTCACGCCCCCGACAGCGGCGTAGAGCCTGGTCGGAGAGTGCATTAACCGAACCTTGCTCAAAGAACCTACCTGCGACTACGCAGCCGCCACAGCTTTGCGAGCGGCCTTCTGCGGGAATGGAATGGTCATCGGAGCGGTCTCGGCTCCCGTCATGCGGTCCATGCAGGCTTCGAGGAAGATCTCAAAGACTTGCATGTCGAGCGCGGCGGCGGTGTCGCTTTCCGGGTGCCATTGCACACCGACGCAGAACCAATCGTCATCGACCGACTCGTAAGCTTCGATGGCTCCGTCCGGAGCGGTCGCGCTGACTTTGAACTGCGGAGCGAGTTGATCGACGCACATGTGGTGGTCGCTGTTCACTCGGATTTCACCGGGGCCGTACATCACGTCCATGCGGGTGCCGGGGACGATGTTGATGATGTGCCGCAATGTTCGCTCGACATGGTCGCGGTGCTGAATCGGGCGGGCGATGTCTTCGGGGATGTGCTGGAACAGGGTGCCGCCGCAAATGACGTTGACGGTCTGCATTCCCGCACCGATCGCCAGAATCGGCAACCGCATCTCGACGGCCATCTTCGCGAGGCGGCGATCGAAATCTTCGCGGCGAGTCGCCATCGGCTTTGT
>CAZILR010000626.1:3311-3836 GCA_964539995.1 uncultured Planctomyces sp. | reverse complement strand
GGGCAACGCTGCTTGCTGGCTCGGCGATTGATCGAAGCGGGCGTGCGGTTCATCGAGGTCTCGCACAATCTCAACTTTCTCAACGGCACCGGCTGGGACGTCCACAACGACGGGATCTTGAACCAGCACAAGCTGATTGCCGAACTCGATCAGGCATTGGCGGCGCTGGTGCTCGATCTGGAAAATAAGAAGCTGCTCGACAAGACGCTGATCGTGGTGGCGACTGAGTTCGGCCGCCCCGCGCAATTCGACGGCGGTGGCGGACGTGGGCATCACGGCAAATGCTTCAGCATCGTGCTGGCAGGTGGCGGACTAAAGAACGGCATCACGATTGGCGAGACCGACGAACTTGGCATGAAGATCGTCTCACGGCCAGTGTCGGTGCCCGATCTACACGCGACGATTCACTGTGCCCTCGGCATCAATCCGCACGAGGAAATCTATTCCGGAACGCGGCCGGTCCCGATCACGGACGAGGGTGAGCCGGTGCGGTTCAGCCTGCGGCTCAATCCGACGGGCCAGGAG
>CAZILR010000626.1:0-3301 GCA_964539995.1 uncultured Planctomyces sp. | reverse complement strand
TTTATGTAGCCATCATCGCTCCGCGTGATGAGCCTTCCGAAGCACGGTCACGGACGCTTCACAAAACTCACGTTCAATCTTGAAAGGCTCGTCACGCGGAGCGATGACGGCTACGTTCTCGCTTTCAATCGTTCGACCGCACGGGCGATGTCGTCCGGCAGTGGGGCCTCGAACGAGAGCGGTTCCCAGGTGATCGGATGCCGGAATTCGAGCCGATGCGCGTGCAGCGCGTGGCGGCCGATCAACAACTGATCTTGAGGAATCGTGTAGCCGACCTCTTCGTCCTTGGAAGAGGTGTTGGGCTGACGGCGATCGGCCGGAAGAGCGATCGGATTGCCGGCCGGGTCTTTTTTGATCCAACCGAATGGGCCGTAGAACTCGTCATCGACGACGGGATGACCGATGTCGGCGAAGTGGACTCGAATCTGGTGATGCCGGCCGGTGACGGGCTTGGCTTCGACGAGCGTGTGTTCGGGAAAGCGTTCGAGGACTTGGAAGTGCGTGATCGCGGATCGTGGATCGACAGCGTCGGGGTGTGTCGTCATCAAGCAGCTTTCCGGATCGAGCGACTCGCCAATCGGCTTGTCGAGCTTGCCTGCGTCCGCATTGACGACGCCCATGACGAGCGCGACGTACGTTTTATGAACTTGCCGCCGCATGAACGCTTCAGTCAGCAGTGCGTGCGAGAGATGTTCTTTCGAAACGACCATCACGCCGCTGGTCAGCCGGTCGAGCCGATGCACGATGCCAGGTCGTAGCAAGCCTCGCCACGGAGTTTGCTGATCGAGGTGATGTTGAACGACGTTGGCCAATGAGTTCGTCGCGTAGTCACCCGCCGGGTGAGCGATTTGTCCCGCGGGCTTGACGACGACCATCAGCCAGGGGTCTTCGTAAAGAATGTGCAGCGGGCCAGGAGTCGGCGGCATGAGCCGGTCAGGAGGCTCGATCAGACGAATGGAGACTCGTTGATCGCGATAGACTCGCGAGTCGTTGTCGGCCGCGACATCGTTGATCCGCACCTCGCCGGCTCGCACAATCCGTTGCAGCCGAAAACTCGAATAGTTGCGGAAATGCCGAGCCAAAAACGTATCGATCCGCTTGCCGCTGAGGAACGGCTCGACAATCAGTTCGGCGAAGAACGGCTCGGACATGAGGGGAGCATGAACGATGTCGAGCCTGCCGGAAAGGGTTTTCGCTGGGGCTGGGCCGGTTGACCATCATCCGCCGTCCCGCTACAAGTCTCGCCCTGCTTTGGGGCAAAATCAATTTTGGTCAACGATTTCAGGGTGTGAGGTCACAACGAATCATGGGACGATGTCAACGTGAGCGCGAATTGGCTCGGCGACGCAAGCGCGGGGAACAGTTGAAGAAGTTTCGCGCGAAGTATGCCAAGGCCAAGAGTCAGGGCGAGAAGGAAACGATCGAGCAAAAGGTCTTCCGCATCAGCCCGTTCGCCGTCTTGGAAGCCGCCGCGAAGTAGTTTTCGCTGGCTGATTTCTTCCACCACAGCCCGACCGCATCTTGGCCGTCGGGCTGTTGCTGTTTGTGGGGCAGGTTTTCAACCTGCCCGTGCCCTGGTTCACGAGGGATCTGGACTGGCAGGATGAAAACCTGCCCCACGATCATTTCGGCTTGAGTTGTACCGTCTCGCCTTCGATCGTGACTTTGATACCCAGCGGCTCGAAGAGCTTGCGGAATAACTGTTCGGCGGGGACGTTTTTCTCGTCGATGTCGATTTTCTGATCGAGCGAGATACCCCCGTCCGCAAACTGCTTCGGGTCGTACTCGATCTTCACGCCAAAATTGGTAAACGTCTTGATGACGTCACCGACAGCCGCATTCTTCTGCTTGAGCGTGAAGCGTCGCTCGCTGAGCGTTTTGTCCGGCGTCTTGCTGGTCTTCTGGTCTCCCGGTTTCAACCAGGCTGCAATGTCTGCTTGCCGCTCGACAGTGCCACGCGCGATCAAGTTTGCCCCGGATTGCTCCAGTTCGACATCCGTGAATTGCTTGCGGGCTGCATCAAGAATCACGGGCGAGTTTGCCAGGACGCGGTGCGACCGCTCGACGAAGACTCGCTCCGGAATCGGCACGATGCGGATGGCGGCTCGATCGGCGACGAACTCAAACGTCGAGCCGAACTGCACGAGCAGCAGCGACAGCGCTTCGGTGGCCGTCATCTGCGGCAGAGACGTCTTGGCCCACAAGTCATGTGGTAACTTGTCGAGCCCGTCGATCTCGAGCTTAAACTTGTCGGCAACCGCCTTGAGCATGTCGCGAGGTCGATCGAGCTCTTGCCAGACGAACGTCTTGGGCTGCGTCAACGATACCGGTCGATTCCGCCACGCACTGCTGGTCAACTTGGCTCGGTCGGCGTTCCGAAGCTCGACCAGCGTGCGCAGTTTTTTCGCGGAGTCCGTCGGTCCCACATAAACGACGTTTCCAACGACAGACATCCCGCCATCCACTTTGCGAGCGAGCGCGGACACGATCTCTCGCAGCGGGGTCGGCGGCAGCGTCAGTTCGATCGACTGAGTCGGATCGATTCGCCGATCCAGCACGATCGAGATGCTCTGCGATTCCGCGAGCTGTCGCATGACGTCTCGGAGCGTGTGGCCATCTTGGCCAGTCCAGGCACGTCCAATCTTTTGATCCAACGCGGCCTCGAACGGCTTGCCGGCGAGCGGTTCGGCGGCGAGCACACTCACCGATTGGCACAGCAGAAGACACACAAACCCGAAGCGCCAGCGAGGGCGAGCATTCAGCGGCATTCCGAGTTTGGTGAGCATCGGTCAGTCTTTTGGCGTTTGCTCCGCCTCGCGGAACGAGGCGGCTACGTTGATAGCGGCGGCAATCCGACGCGCGGGCAGAGTTTCAACAGCGGACACTCCGGACAATTGGGTTTCCGAGCGTTGCAGATTCGGCGGCCGTGGTGAATCAGGCGGTGCGAGAAGTTGATCCATTCGGACTTCGGCAGCAATGCCGCCAAGTCATGCTCAATCTTCACCGGGTCGAGGTTTTTCGTCAGCCCCAAGAGCCGCGTGAGGCGTTTGACGTGCGTATCGACCACCACGCCAGTCGGCAGGCCGAACGCCGTGCCGAGCACCACGTTCGCCGTCTTCCGGCCGACTCCGGGTAACGAGACCATCTCGTCGAGTGTGCGCGGTAACTCGCCGCCAAATTGGCCGACCAGCGCTTGAGCCATGCCGCGCAGGTTGGTCGCTTTGGCTCGGAAGAAGCCGGTCGATTGGATGATCTTTTCGACATCGGCGGTGCGGCTCGCGCCGGTGAGGATGAGCGCCTC
>CAZILR010000625.1:0-3840 GCA_964539995.1 uncultured Planctomyces sp. | reverse complement strand
CCACGTTTGCTTACTCAGCCAACAACATCGCTCCGACGATCTCGCTGAATGGCAACGCGACCGTCAATGAGGGTTCCCCGTATACGCTCAATCTGGGCGTCGTCACAGACCCTGGCCAGGACACGATCCAGAGCTACATCATCAACTGGGGCGACGGGACAACGTCGGGAGTGCTGACGGGCAACCCCGCCAACACCACAGCAACGCACATTTTCGCCGACGGTCCGGCCACGCAAACGAACAACGTCACCGTGACGGACGAGGATGGCAACTTCCTTGCCGGCAGCTTGAGCGTCCAAGTTCTGAATGTCGCGCCGAGCGTTACCAACACAGGCGACGTGTCGGTCAACGAAGGTTCGACCGCGGCCAACACGGGTTCGTGGTCTGATCCGGGACAAGACACCGTGACGCTCAGCGCGAGCGTCGGCAGCGTGACACAGAACGCGGACGGCACCTGGTCGTGGTCCTTCAGCACGAATGATGGTCCCGATCAATCGCAGACCGTGACGATCACCGCGACCGACAGCGACGGAGCCTCCTCGCCAACGACGTTCCAATTGGCCGTCAACAACGTGGCTCCGACCGTGACCGGGGGGGCGTTCACCGTTGAAGAGAATCGTGCGAACGGCACCGTGGTCGGCAGCGTTTCGGCGAGCGATCCGGGCGTGGACACGATCAGCTTCTCCATCACCGGGGGAAACACGGGCGGCGCGTTTGCGATCAATAGCTCGACTGGCCAGATCACGGTGGCGAACTCCGCCGCGCTCGATTTCGAGACGACCTCTGTGTTCAACCTCACTGTAGCTGCCACCGACAGCGACAACGCGATGGGGACGGCGAACGTGACCATCAACGTCGGCGATGTGAATGAGGCACCGCTCAATACGGTCCCTGGTGCGCAGACGGTCTGGGTCGGCCAGACCATCGTCTTCTCGACGGCCAACGGAAACGCGATCTCCGTCAACGATGACTCCGGCCCGAACGGAATGCTCCAGATGACTCTGACAGCCACCACGGGCACGCTGACGCTCGCGAGCACCAGTGGCCTGACCTTCGCCACCGGCGACGGCACGGCCGACACGACGATGAAGTTCAGCGGGACGCGGACGAACATTGTCGCGGCGCTGAACGGCCTCGTGTACACGTCCACGACCGGCGGCGTTGGGACACTGACGGTGACGACCGACGACCTGGGGAGCAGCGGCAGCAACCCGAACGGCGACGCAGCGGGTCGGATCGACAACGGCGGGTTCGAGACGCCGTTCGTGGCCAACGGCAGCTTTCGTTTATTCCCTGCGGCTTCGGTACCACCGTGGTCCACGACCGACAGCCTGAATCAAATCGAAATCTGGGGGACGGGGTTTCAGGGCGTGCCGGCGTTTGAAGGTCGGCAGTTCGCCGAGATCAACGCGAACTCGGCGGGCACCCTTTCGACGACCGTGCAGCCAACGGCTGGCCGGGCGATCGAGTTTGCGTTCGCACACCGAGGCCGCCAACTGTCGAACGAGCAGGTCCGCGTGACCGTGACCGATCTGGGGGCCGACGGCGTCCTGGGAGGTGGCAACGATTCCGTGCTGCTCAACAAGGTCTACACGGACGGCACGTCCGCCTGGGGTTCCTACCAGGAGAACCTGGGCTTCGCGACTGGTAATAAGCTGCTCCTCCAGTTCGCCGCCGTCAATCCGCCAGGTAGCATCGGCAACTTCCTGGACGGCATCCGGTTCGGCGTGACGACCCTCTCTGATACCGACACGGTGACGATCAACAACCTCGCTCCGCCGACCGTGCCGACCGACGCTGTTGCCCCGACAGGCGGCACGATCACCGAGGGACTTGCCAATGGCTCGACGGTGGGCATCACCGCCCGGTCCACCGATCCCAACGGCGACCCGATCACCTACAGCCTCACCAACAACGCCGGCGGGCGGTTCGCCATCAACCCGGCCACAGGCGTCGTGACGGTTGCGAACAGCACGCTGCTCGATGGGCCGGGTTCGCACATCATCACGGTTCAGGCTAGCGACGGTACCGACCCCGTGCGTGGCATCTCGTCGGCCAACTTCACGATCACCGTGACCAACGTGAACCCGACCGCCACGCTCTCCAACGGTGGTCCGGTCAACGAAGGAAGCACGGGAACGGTCTCGTTCTCGAATCCGTTCGATCCGTCCACGGCGGACAGCGCGTTCCGCTACGCCTTCGACTTCGACAACAACGGCACGTTCGATTCCGGCAACGGCACCTATGCTGGCTCTGGCAGCAGCGTGTCGGCGACGGTGCCCGCCAGCTTCCTCACGGATGGAAACAGCACGCGCACGGTGCGTGGTCGCATCATCGACAAGGATGACGGCTTCACCGACTACACAACCGCGATCTCCGTGTTGAACGTCGCTCCGACGTTCGAGGCAGGAGCGGATGAGACTGTCCAACCGCCACAACTCGGAGCCTTCGGCCGCAGCGGCATCGGGATCACTGATCCGGGCAACCCGGAGACGTTCAGTGGGACGGTCAACTTCGGTGACGGCACGGGGAACCAGGCGCTGACGATCAACCAGGCGACTCGGCAGTTCAACCTCAGTCACACGTTCCCCAACACGAACTCGGTTCCGGCCATCGCGACTTACCATGTGACGGTGACGGTCAACGACGGCGACGGCGGCTCGCACACCGATTCGTTCGATGTGACCGTGAACCTCAACACGCCGCCGGTGGCCGAGGATGACTCGGTGGCGACCGACGAGGATCACAGCTTCACGCTCAACGTGCTGGCCAACGATCACGACAATCAGAACAACATCGTGCCAAGCCTCACGACGAACCTCACGTCGCCAGCAGCGGGCGTGCTGACCAACAACGGCGACGGCACGTTCTCGTACAACCCGAACGGGGCGTTCGAGTCTCTCGCGGTCGGCGAGTCGGCCACGGTAAGTTTCGATTATCAGGTCGTCGATGCCTTCGGTGAGACCGACACCGGCACGGTGACAATCACAATCACCGGCGTGAACGACGGGCCGAACGTCTCGGTCGGCAGCACTTCGGTCACAGTCAACGAAGGCCAGACCGCGAGTAACTCCGGTTCGTGGAGCGACATCGACACCAGCGACGTGGTCGCGCTCACCGCGTCCGTCGGCACCGTCACGAAGAATGCCGACGGAACATGGAGCTGGTCGTTCCACACAAACGACGGTCCCGATGAATCTCTGACCGTGACGATCACCGCGACCGACAGTCACGGTGCCTCCACGACCAGCAGATTCAACCTGACGGTCAACAACGTGGCTCCCGACGCGGTCAACGATAGCTACTCGACACCACAAGCGATGCTGCTCACAGGCAACGTCATCACGGGTGGCGGAGCGGATACCGATCCCGCAGGAGCGAACGATCCGCTGACGGTCGCCGCCGTCAACGGAGTGGCGAGCCACGTCGGTCAAGCGATCGCCTTGTCCAACGGGACGCTGACCGTCAACGCGAATGGTTCCTTCAGCTATCAACCGGACACGACGTTCGTCGGCACCGAGTCCTTCACCTACACGACCAGTGACGGTGACGGCGGCTTCGATACGGCCACGGTCACGGTCGTCGTCAATGCAGCAGCGGGTGGCAGCATCCTCACCGTCGTCGATACCTGCTGCGATGGCGGAACGGCGCTGCTGATCACAGGCACGTCGGCGAACGATCACATCGTCGTCGCCCCGGGTTCGACCAGTGCGACTCTGCATGTGAACGTGAATGGTGTCATCAGCACCGTCGCCAAGCCTAGCGGGCGAATCATCGTCTTGGGTCTGGCCGGCAACGACAACATCCAGATCGCCGGAGCCATCAGCAATTCGGTCTGGC
>CAZILR010000624.1:0-3841 GCA_964539995.1 uncultured Planctomyces sp. | reverse complement strand
GCTTGACGATCGGAGGCTCCGTGGATCATGCCGCCGCGCAGGCCGGCTCCGGCGAGGACGACTGTGTTGCACGCGGCCCAGTGATCGCGGCCGGCGTTTTTGTTGATCGTCGGCGTGCGGCCGAACTCGCCCAGCCAGACGATCAGCGTTTCGTCCAACAAGCCGCGCTCTTCCAGATCGAGCAGCAAAGATGAAAAACCTTGGTCCATGTTGGGCAGCAACTTTTTCTTGTGCAGGTTGAAGTTGTTCGAGTGCGTGTCCCAATAGGCGTCGTCCCGTTCCCAATTCACCGTGACCAGCGAGACGCCCGACTCGACCAATCGTCGAGCTAACAGGCAGCCTTGGCCGAACGGAGTCTGGCCGTATCGCTCGCGCAGTGGTGCCGGCTCTTGAGCGACATCGAACGCGCGTCGCACGGCGGGGGAGGTCAGCAACTCAAACGCTTGCTCGTGGTAGCCACCGAAGTTTTGGACTCTGGCCAACTGATGCAGATGCGCGGACTGCTGATCGAACTGCGTCAGCAAATTCCGGCGGTCGAAAAGCCGCTGCGAATTCTCGATCGGTGGCAGCGGTTGAAAGTCGGGCCGGTTCGCGTGCTGTGGGATGAACAGCGGATCGAACTCTTGTCCCAAGAACCCCGCGAAGAAACCGGGGAAGATGTGATTGTTCGCCGAGACTTGATTGGCCGGCGCGTTGAGACTGACGGACGTTGGCATCCGCGAACCGCTGCGACGCAGGGCGTGATTCGCGACCGCTCCGAAGCAGGGAAAATCGTCGGCCGCGTTTTGCGGATTCGTTGCCGGGCGGCGATGTCGCACTCCAGAGAGCATGTAGTGCATCGCGACCGTGTGCGTGTTATCGGGATGCGTGAGCGATCGGATTTGCAGATACCGATCCGCCAATTGCGCCAATCGAGGAATATGCTCGCTGACGTGGATGCCCGGCACGTTGGTCGAGATTGGTTGGAACTCACCGCGCACGGCGGACGGCGAATCCGGCTTCAAGTCCCAGGTGTCTTGATGCGCCGGCGCACCGAACATGAACAGCACAATGCAAGCTTTGGCTCGCGGCTTGCGTTCGCTCGCCGTGGCTTGGTTCTGCCAGAGCGACGGCAATCCAAGTCCCGGCAGTCCCACGCCACTCAGGCCGCCGACACGCAACCATTCGCGCCGCGAGAGTCCCTCGCACGTTTGGACGGGTTGGCCGGAGATCGTGATCATGCTCTGATCCTCTTGCGCTCCCACGGGACGCGGGCATGATAACGCTCGCCGATTTGATTGCGACGTCTTGGCCCATCGACGTTCGACGGCAGAATAATCGGTATCGCGGACACAACGTGCCCAGTCGCTGCAACTCCTGCATGTTGTCGTCGTCAACGCGGTGATTCAATTTGCCTCGTGGTTGTCGGCGACCTATCAAGGTGCCGACCCCTCTTGTAAATCTGGGAGTGATTGAGCCGTGACGCCGCCGACTTCAGAGCCAACGCCGCCGACATCGGAACCGAAGCCTCCGACGCCAACAGCACCGCAGCCACACGAGTTGAAAGACGTGCCCTGGCCGCAAGTGGTGATGAGCAGTGTGGGGTTAGTGTGTTGGATTCTGCTGTACGCGGCTGGGTTGCTCATGGAGTCGGTTGAGGAGCGCATCCTCCTGGCTCCGCACACGATGGAGAAGCAGCTTGGTCCGAACGGCAAAGACCTCGTCGCGGACGTGGTCAAGCAGGCGAAGCTCGCGGAAGAGCAGCGGGGCAAGAAACCCAAGAACGAGAGTGACAAGCACAACGCAGAGTCCAAGGCCGCGCCGAGTGAGCCAAAAGGAAATGAGGTTGCGAAGGAGAGCGGGACGGGCACCGAGAAAACGCCGGCAGTGGTGGCGAGTCAAGAGCCAGGAAAGAAGTGTCCGACGGAGATCACACCCGACAAAGTTGAAGCCAAAAAGGAATCCCTGCTCGCGACTCGTCAACCTGTCTCGCGAGTGACGGCCTTCTTCTACTCGGTCATGGTCTACACACCGACCAACATGGCTCTGCTGACGTTGTTCGCCGGGCTTCTGGGAGGCTGTGTCAGCAACATCAAGTATTCGATGATGACGAACGAGGAGCGAGCCAACCTCAAACCCAAAGAGGAGGCGATCCTTTCCGAGAATCCGCTGTCGGCGACGATGCGCGGATTCGTGATTTACCTGTGCATGGTCGCTGGCCTGTATGTGGTCTTGGACGATCCCTTCAAGGACAGCACGCCGGGGCAATACGCTCGGCTGGCAGGTTCGATGTCGCTGGTGGCGTTCATCGTGGGCTTCGATCCAACCCGAATCAAAGCCTGGCTGCGAATGGCCGACAGCAAGTCGGGCTCCGATTCGGGAAGCTCGCAGGCTGGTCCGCCAGCGAAGACGTAGTCTTGGCGGCAAGACGATGTCATCGAGGACGCTGGCACAGTTCCGCGAACCGAGCATTTGCCGCTTGCCAGGCCGCTGACGCCGTCGGTTCGTAGCGTTTCATTTCGCACGACCGGCGGACGACGTCGCGAATCTCGGCGAGCGAACCAATCTCTCCAGACGTGCGAGCTTGCACGAGCACATTCCCCAACGCGGTGGCCTCGACGGGACCGGTCACGACCGGGCGGCCGCAAGCGTTCGCTGTGAACTGATTGAGCAACTCGTTCTTCGTGCCGCCACCGACAATGTGAATGACTTCGATCGGCACACCGGTCAGCTCTTCCATCCAACCGAGCACGACACGGTACTTCAGCGCGAGACTTTCCAGGCAGCAGCGGATGAGTTGCCCTTCGGATTCGGGAACCGGCTGATTCGTCGCTCGGCAGAAGTTTTGGATCGCGGCCGGCATGTCGTCGGGGCTGAGGAAGCTGGGATCGTCCGGGTCGATCAGCGACGCGAACGGCTTCGCTGCTGTCGCCAGTTGGACCATTGGACCGTAATCGAGCGGTCGTCCGTGTCGCTCAAACGAGCGGCGACACTCTTGTACGAGCCACAAGCCCATGATGTTTTTGAGCAGCCGATAGGTGCCGTCGATGCCTCCTTCGTTCGTGACGTTAAGTTCGAGCGCTCGCGGCGTGAGCACCGCTTGTTGCACCTCGACGCCCATCAGCGACCACGTTCCCGAACTGATGTAGGCCCAACTCGGTGAGCCGGTCTTGTCGGTCGGCACGGCCGCGACAGCGCTGCCGGTGTCGTGCGTCGCCGGTGCGACGACGTTGATGCGGCCGAGATTCGTGCGGCGAGCGATCTCGTCTCGCAGCGTTCCCAGCTTCGTGCCGGGTGTGACAACTTCGGGGAAGAAGTGCGACGGGATTTCCAGTCGCTGGAGCACGTCGAACGCCCACGTCCGCTTCGTCGCATCGAAGCACTGCGTGGTCGTGGCGTTCGTGAATTCGACGACACGGCTGCCGCACAGCAGCCAGTTGATGTAATCGGGCATCATCAGAAAGACGTCGGCCAACGGCATCAAGTCGCGATTGGTCTGACTCATCGCCAGCAGTTGGTACAGCGTGTTGATCTCCATGAACTGCAAGCCGGTGGCTGCGAAGATGTCGCCACGCGAGACCTTCGTTAGCGCGTGATTCAGCATTCCTCGCGAACGAGCGTCGCGGTAGTGGTACGGCGCGCCGAGCATCTCGTTCGTCTTTGTCATCAAGACGTAATCGACGCCCCAGGTATCGACGCCGACGCTGCTGATCGCCGCACCAAACTTCGTCGCCGCCGCGCTCAAGCCGTTTTGAATGTCGGACCACAACCGCAGGACATCCCAACGCAGGCTGCCGCCGAGATTGACTGCGCCGTTGGGGAAGCGATGTAACTCCTCCAATTGCACTCGCCGGCCGTCAAA
>CAZILR010000623.1:1805-3849 GCA_964539995.1 uncultured Planctomyces sp. | reverse complement strand
GGGCTACGGGGGCGGGCTGCTCAGCCAGAGTTCGACGTAGCCGAGCTTTGACTCGCCGGCTCGCGGTTTCTCCCAGAGCGCGATTCCCAATCCGACATCCGTTTTGCCATCGCCATCGAAGTCGCCGGTGGTCAGTGTCGGATAATGGCCGGGGCCGCGCTGCCAGACATGAAACTCGAAGTGGCCGGGGGAGGTTTGCTCAAGCCAGACGAGCGCCGGCGGGAGCGATCTGTTTTGTTGGACGGCGAGTTGCTCAACACCTTCCGGAAGCAAGGTGCAGGCGACGATGTCGAGGTCTCCGTCGCCGTCGAGGTCGGCGGCTTCGGCGCGGTGGGCACCGGGAAGTTCGGCAAGTGTGTGCGGCTCAAACTTCAACTCGCCGACGTTTTCGAGCCAGGTGATGCTGTGATATGGCTTGAGCGTCGGACCATCCATCATGTCGCCGTTGGTCAGCAGCACATCGAAGTCTTGATCGCCATCGAGATCCAGCCATTGAAATCCGGAGTAGCCCCACACCGGATGCGGCGCACGAAACAGTTCGCGCGGCAAGAACGATCCATCCGGCTGGTTGAGGTACGCGACGAGCACCTCGTGCTCTTGAGCCAACAACGCGATCACATCGGGGCGACCGTTCCCATCGACATCGCCGATCTCAAGCTGGACGGCTCCGTGACGTTCGTCGAGCGTGCGTTGAGCAAACTGAGGTTCGGCTTTTTTAGTGGATTTGCGAGTTTTGTTTTCCAAGAGCAGCACATGACCGGTTGTTCGCCAGCCGAACTCCGCGACGGCGATGTCGAGATCGCCGTCGCCGTCGAAGTCGAACGGTTTGAGATCGGCGACTCGGCCGAGGTTGCTCGCGAGAACCTGCCGCTCCCAAGCATCGGCTTGGGGACGGAGCCAATCGACGCTGCCGAGGTTGTGATCCATTGCCGGGAACGAGCCAAGATTCGCTACGAGAAATTCGCTGCCACCGAGTCCGCTCAGATCAATCGACGCCAGACGACAGGGATGCGGCACCTGCTTGCTGAGAACTCGAAACGGTGACTCATGCCCGAACGTCGTCGATTCGCAAATCCAGCCGTTCCGCATGTCGCACGTCAACAATCGTCGCTCACCCGACGGTGAGGTCAGCAACTTGAGCTGTGAGACAAAGGGAGCCTCGTTGGAATGCGGCGATTGCAGCGTGACTCGGCGAAGTGGCGGAGCCTGTTCCGAATCGCTGGCTCGATCCGTCAGCGGCAGCGAGTCAGGCGCACGCTCGCGGAACCAGCGCACGATCGCATTCACGTCGATGCGTTTGGGGGCGATGACTCGGCCATAGGCTGGCAGCGACACCATGCGGTTGATGGCATGGTCCCAATCGGACTTCGCCAGCGTGTCCGGCTCCGAAAATTGATGGCATTGCAGGCAGAGCTTCTTGAGCAAGGCTTCGTCGTCGGGCGTGCTGATGGCCGTGAGCGTGCCGGCGGACGGCGTGGCAATCGTTGGCCGCGGAGACGAGGCGGGCGATCCACAACCAGCCAACCACACGGCGACGAGTGTCAGGCATGCGGCGGAGAACCATCGGCTCATGCTGTCCCTCCCGGTCGAAAACATCGTGGGGATTGTAGGGATATCCGAGACCGAAGCGGATCGAACCGGTCAGCGTGCGGCAACTCTCGTCAGCCTCGCTTGTGTCAGCCCGGTCGCGCTTGGACAATCCGCGCGGTTGTGGAAACGAATCTCGACGAGGAGTGATGCCATGCGTCAGTTGTGGTTGTGTTTGGCGGCCATCGGATTGATGGGGTGCGACGATTTCGACAAAGCTCTGAACGAGCCGGAGCGAAAAACCGTGTTGGCTCCGGCGGGCATCGCGTCGGCCGGGGATGTTTCGGCGGTCCAAAACGCAACCGGTGGTGGAGCGACTGCTCCCGCCGCGAACCCGCAACCGGCGGCCGCCCCGGATGCGAATGCTCCCGCTGCCGCGCCCGCTCAACCCGCGCCTCGAACGGGGTCGATCCTCGGCCGGACGACTTCCAAAATCGTGGACCTCGCCGAAGCGAAG
>CAZILR010000623.1:0-1795 GCA_964539995.1 uncultured Planctomyces sp. | reverse complement strand
AGATCGTCGAAGTGGACTCCAAGGTCACCGGCAGCGATCCGCTCACGGTGTCGTTCAACGCGTACGTCTCGATCACGTCGCGAGCCAGCGTGCTGAACTTCAAACATCAGATGGACATTCTCAAGGCGACCAACGACGACAAATATCCGAGCTTCAAAGAGGCCGAGAAGTTGATGAAGCAGCTCAACATTCAACTGGCCGAACTGCCGCCGTACCAGTTGTACGGCTACGACGCTAAGACAGGCGGCATCGTGCTGCTCGAAGACAAGGCCGAGAAGATTCGGCTCTACAAGCTCAACAACATCCCGTTGGACGAGGCCGATAAGCCATTCGATGCGCCGTGAGCGAAACCGAAGAAGGTACGAACCTCGCCGATCACCTGGGGCGTCGCGCGAGCGGATTCACTTAGGTCATCGCGATCAGCCGACTGAGGCCCATGGCTGGGATCAATAGCGCCACCGTGGCCATCGCCATTTCCACGTTCCCGTTGAAGGCGTAAATCAACGTCGCGTCGAGCATCACCAGCGAGAGCAAGAGCACTTTGATCGCGAGCTGCACGACGGGCGGACTCGGTTGCGTGATCGCCACCGCCAGACGCCGGTCAAGCGTGAACAGGATCATGGCCAGAATGCCCAACGTCGGCATCCGATGCTCTGGCACCACCGTTGCCGATTTATTGACGAACAGCGCCAACGCGACGACTCCGATGTTGATGACCACCGCCGCCGCCAGCAACGCGCCACGTTTGCTCGTGGTCGCCTCCTGTCGAGCAAACAGCGTCACTCCGACGATGTAGGTGCCGAGTCCAAGCCCAATCGGCAACTGCGGCTGTTGAAAAATCTCGGCCACCGAAGTCACCGCGCTTGCTCCGAGCAGAACATTCCCCAGCCGGCAGCTTCCCATCACGAGCGGCCCCAGCGGCGTCTGTTTCAAACCTCCGTCGTAGCCGAGGATCAGCACGCATAACCCCAAACCAACGAGCAAGCTCGGCACGCCGACGCATCCGGCGGCCACAAGACCGACCAGCATCAACCCGGCGGCCAGTCGAAAAGCTGTCGCAGGGGAAATGGCATTCGACGGGATCGGCCGATTCGGTCGCTCTTGAGCGTCGATCAGCCGATCGAAGTAGTCATTGAAGACCATGCCGGAGAGATACAGCCCCGCTGATGCCGCGCACAGCAGCAAGAACGACGGCAGTGGATTCGGACCATCGTCACTGGTCAGCGTCGGATGCGTCAGTAGGAAGCCAAGAAAGATGTCGGCCAGCGCGGTGAAGACCGTCGGCAGGCGGAGCAATCGCAAATAAGCGAGAACGCGAGGACTCATTGCTGGGCCGCCACTTCGTCGGACCATTTTTCGAGGGCGATGAATTGCTTCGCGAATTCTGGCTCGTGTGGGCCCATCGGGCTTTTGAAGAACGCGGCGAGGTGATTCATCACGCCGGATTTGCCTCGGCGATGTTCCCGTTCGGTGAGTCGTACGAGGTCCAACGCCAACGGCGCAGCCAATAACGAGTCGCAGCCTTGCCAGGTGAACTGCAACGACATCTTCGTGCCGAGGAAGCCCTCGAAGTGGATGTGGTCCCAGGCGGTTTTCCAGTCGCCCATCGACTCGATGTATTCGATGCTCACGAGCGTCTGCGGCTTGTAGCCGAGGATTTCGGTCAGCAAGTGATCCTTTGACCGCACCTTGTTGGCCTTGTTGATCGGGTCGTCGAGCACCTTGCCATCCATGTTGCCGAAGATGTTGTGGCCGACCCAGCTCATCACTTTCAAATTGCGAGCCGCGAACATTG
>CAZILR010000622.1:0-3850 GCA_964539995.1 uncultured Planctomyces sp. | reverse complement strand
AGCGGACTTCGTTGTCCAGAAACGCCTGAATTTTCTCCGGCCGGTTCAAACTCTTGAGCAGCCCGAGTTCTTCCGGCGAAAGGCGTCCATCCATGAGCGTCACCTTGAAATTTTGAGAGGCCGGTCCGTCGCGGCGATCGGTCAGATATCGCTGCTGATCACGGGAGCGAATTGTCCCGCCAAACGAGTGACGGCTTCGGCAGGATTCATGTTCATCAAGACTCGGCCACCGGTGCCCCAGCGACCACGTTGGTAGTGAAAGACGGCGGCCGCGTCGCGAACCGTGTCCACGGCGGCGACACCCTCCATATCGCCCCCCTCAATGGCTTCGAAGCGAATGTGCAGACCGACAAAAGCGGTCAACAAGCCGGTGTCACACGCGCGAGCAAACGTGACGTCGCTCTGCCAGTCACCATCCAACCATTTCAGGCCACGCGGTTTGCCGGACACGCGAGCCAAGTCGTAGAACTTAGCCTCCAACTGCTCGCGTTGCATACGAAATCTTCTCATCGCGTCTTCGGTTTCGGCTTGGCGTCGAGCCGCGATCCACGAACCAAAGAAGCGGCGTGCGAACCAAAAAATCCCGAAAGCTCCAGCCAGAACCACAACGGCGATCAATGAGCGAGACAGCATGTTTGGCTCCTGCAAAACGTCACGGGAATAGTACGCGCGATTCGTTACGGTTCCAAGGGGGAGAGAGTCGGCACTGTCGGCTCGAAGAGACGTTCTTCAGAGGGGAGAAGAAAACTGAAGGTAGACCCTTCAAGTGAGGCTGGCTTGTACCACAACCGCCCGCTGTGGCTTTCGATAATCGTCTTGCAAAGCGATAAGCCCAACCCAAGGCCATCAGGTTTCGTCGTTTCAAACGCGCGAAAAAGTTTTGGCTGCTGTTCCGCGGAGACGCCAGACCCACCGTCCGTGATGGACACACGCAACCAGCCGGCACGCTCGCTTCGCAACTCCACCAGCATCCGGCGTTTGTCAGCGGGCACGTCCTCCATCGATTCCAGTCCATTACGGATCAGGTCGATCAGCACTTGGGTGATCTCCGCGCGATCGGCATAGGCCGACGGCGGATTCGGATCGGTTTCGATGTCGATCGATACGTCCGCCCAGCGTCGGTCGAACCTCGCGATACGAGCCGCATCCGTAATCAGTGGCGTGAGGTCGATCCAACTGCGATCCATCTCGTGACGACGAGCGAATCCAATCATCTCGCTGATCGTGTGATCGGCTTCGTCGGCTTCCTCAAGGATCATCATCAGCGTTTCTCGTAGCTCTTCATGAAAGACCTCGCGGTTGCGGTCCATGTCGTTGATCAACGCCTGAGCTAAATTGCCGACATTGCCAATCGGATGCTTGACGCGATGTGCAATTCCGGCGGCCAATTCCCCCAAAAGACGGAGCCTTCCCGCATGAAAGAGCTGCGCGTTGAGCTGTCGCAATTCGGTTTCCGTTCGACGTCGCTCGGTGACATCCACCGCGTTGGCCAGCCATGCCGCTTGACCATCCAGCGTGATTGGGGCAACGGTCAAATCGATCCAACGCTCTTCACTCGATTTGGTGCGCAACGCGACTTCGCGCCGCCAAGCCGTCCGCTCACCACGCAAACAACGCTCGACGTGAAATCGCGTCTCGGCTTGGAACTCGGCACGAATTAAGCTGATCAAGTCGAGACGCAACAACTCTGAAGTCAGATAACCGGTGAGTTCGGTCATCGCGGGATTCACATACAGCGCGTGACCGTCGCGTTGGATGGCGACCAAGGCAGGGATCGTCTCCGCCAACATGCGAAACCGCGTCTCGCTTTCTCGCAACTGCTGTTCGGCTCGGCGGCGAGCCGTCACATCGCGAGCGATCATCAAGAAGGCCATCTCGCCGAAGTAATCGACCACCGAATAGGTCACGGAGACGTCGATGACCGTGCCATCCGCACGGCGATAGCGAGCGTCAAACTCACTCGTCTTGGGACTGTAGACCGACACGATCGAACTTCGCATCGAAAGTGTGGGGATGCCCAACTCAAAATCACACCGGCACATTCGGGACAGTTGCTCCCGCGAGTAACCCAGCAATTCGGGCAAGCGGTCGTTGAACTCTCGCAGCGCCTCTTCGCCGCCGGCCAGGACAAAGACCGCGTCCGGAGAATTCTCAAACAGGATGCGATAACGCACCTCCGCGGTGCGGACGGTCGGCTCATCCCGCAAAGACTTCGCATCTTGGCCTCGTCTCAGTCTCCGGCGGAATGGCTCAATGAGCCTTGCCCACAGCGACGGAGCGAGGCTTTCGGTCCTCGATTCGGCGAGGTTCGTGAATTGATCGACGCGAGTGCTCGTCACAAGCTGGCTCTCCGAAAACAGGCCACTCAAAGCTCACCTGAAATGCGGCAGCATCATAGTCAATTTCGTACACCACCTGACAATCGTCGGCACGGCGAAGTTGCCGCATCGTGCGCCGTCGAACTGCCTGTCTTCGTCGAGAAGGCCCTTCACAAGGGCCAAGACACGCAAAAGAACCTACGAATCCGAGTTGATCAACTCACGCAACCCGCGATTCAACATCGTGTCGTGAATCAAACAAAGAAGCCCGGCCTGCCGTGAGCGAGCCGGGCTTCTGGTTTTTATTGTTGGGGATCGGCTTACGCGAAGATGTCGTCGATGACGCGAGCGCCGCCGACGCCCGTCAGCTTGTAGTCACGGCCGCCGTAGCGGTACGTCAGTCTCTCGTGGTCCAGGCCGAGCAGGTGCAGGATCGTGGCGTGCATGTCGTGCGGGTGGACTTTGTTTTCGACCGCCTTGATGCCGAACTCGTCGCTGGCCCCGTAGCGCAGGCCCCCTTTCACGCCGCCCCCGGCGACCCACATTGAATACGCCGTGCCGTTGTGATCGCGGCCATCTTTTTGCTTGACGTGCGGAGTGCGGCCGAACTCACCGCCCCACATGACCAGCGTGTCTTTCAGCATGTCACGCGATTCGAGATCGGCCAACAACGCGCCGAGCGGCTGATCGATTGCCTTGCAGTTGTTGGTCAGGTTGTTCTTGAGACCGTTGTGCTGGTCCCAGTTGGCGTGAGTGACCTCAATGAAGCGGACGCCGGATTCGGCGAGACGTCGAGCCATCAGGCATTGCCGACCAAAGTTGTCGGTGGGGCCGCCACCGATGCCGTAGGAATCGAGCGTTGCTTTGGACTCTTTCGTCAGGTCGAGCACTTGCGGCAGAGCGTCCTGCATCCGGAAGGCGAGTTCGTAGGATTCGATGACCCCTTCAATCTCGGCGTTGACCTGTTGGCGGCCGAGCAGATCGCGGTTGAGCGATTGTACGAGATCAAGCTGCTCGCGTTGCAGCGAACCGGGCAGATGCTTGGAGGTGATGTTGCCGATGCGTGTGTCGGCGATCTTCTGGCCTTCACGACCGATGGCGGTCCCTTGGTAGATCGCTGGGAGAAATCCGCTCGAATAGTTTTGTGCGCCGCCGAGGTTGTTCGGCGGGTTGATCGTCACGAAGCCCGGCAGGTTTTGATTTTGTGTGCCGAGGCCATACAGCGACCACGCTCCCATGCTAGGGCGGGCGAAGCGAAACTCACCGGTGTGCATCATCAGGAACGCTTGCGGGTGATTCGGCACATCGGTCCACAGGCTGTTGATGAGGCACATCTGATCGGCGTGCTTGCCGACGTACGGGAAGAGTTCCGAGATCGGCAGGCCGCTTTGACCTTGCTGCTCGAACTTCCACGGCGACGCCATCAGCGTGCGGCCTTTTTGTTCGGGAGCGTTTTTGCCGTCGTGCTCGGCGAGCGCCGGCTTGTAGTCGAACGTATCCACATGCGACGGCCCGCCACGCATGCAGGCGTA
>CAZILR010000621.1:0-3856 GCA_964539995.1 uncultured Planctomyces sp. | reverse complement strand
CGACTTCGCGCTCGCCATCGCTGGCTCGTTGAAGACCGAGGCGATTCCAAAACTCGGCTTGGCCTTGGCCGACGCAAACGGTGTTGAAAGCCAGGAGCACATTCCCGTCGCCGACGTCTCGTTCGCCCGAAACCGAGCGGCTAAATCGGCGCTCGATCTACTGCGGTTGCACTTGCGTTAGATGTAGATCGCATGGCCAAACGCCATCAGCAGCAGGAGATCGAAGTTGGGAATAGTTTTCCCATTGACCACGCGACATTTGAACTCGGTCACGTCGTCACCAACATCGGTCATGGACAGCGGCCACCTCCTCTTCAGCACAGTCGAACGGTCTTTGTTGTTGGACAAATAACGGAGCACGGCTGTCGGCGTTTCATCGTTTGGATCGACCGAAAACGTCAGACCGATTGCTTGCGGATCGGGATTGTTGGCCGGGCGATCTTGAGACGTCAGTGGCGTCGTCGGATCGTTGGAAGCGTTGCCGGGATCAAAATGCCGAATCGCCCAGAAGCGAGCCTTGGTGTTGACGTGCTTCCATTCCGGCAAGTCCATGAGACTTGGAAGTTCGGCGCGCGGTTTCTTCCCGTCCATGAGATACAGCACCCCCGTAAGGAAGCCCCGATCGGTTCCGACGAGCAAAACATTCGGTCTTGGCCGAGCCACGCAAATCGTCCAGCGATCTTCTTCCCATTCTTCGTCGAACGCCAAGATTTCGTGTTGATCACGTTTGTGGATTCGATTGGCACCGCCTCGCTTCGCCTTCATCGCACTGATCAACTTGTCGCCGACCTCGGCAAATTTGTCATCGAAGATTAAGAGGTGGCAGCCATCGTAGGGCCCAAGCCCCAGGCTGAATGGCGCACGAAAGTGTCTGGCCCCCTCCAGCGAGAGCAAGACAGTTTGACCTTCGAGTTCCTTCAGGAATTTTCCGTTGCGAATCCCGTGTAACGAGCCAAGCCCCCAGGATTCGAGCTGTTCGGTCAGAGTTTGGCGGGGCTGGCTAGGATCGTGTTTCCGCACCAGGAACGGTCCTTGCGCGGCCATGATGGTTTCCGTTCCGTAGGGCAACCACTCCAGCGCTTGCTTCAGTCGCTGCTCCGCATCGGTTGGTTTCTCGACCGGCGTCTTTGGGTCATCGGCCCGCAGAGACAGAGTCATCGCCAGAACCATCAACAACGCCGGGGCATACGACTTAATCATCGAAAGGCTCCTTGAATGTTGGATGTGAACTGCTGACGGACGTACTCGGTAGGGCGGTTCCCCGTTTCATCGACAGCTCACTCTTCTTCGCGTCCCCACGCGATCGCTAGTTGCACCAGCACGTTAACGGCCGATTGCATCTCTTCGAGGCTCGTCCATTCGAGCGGTGAGTGCGGGTTGTGTTCGCCGGTTGAGAGGTTCGGGGTCGGCAGGCCCATCGCCGTCAGCAGTGAGCCGTCAGTGCCGCCGCGGATGATCGAAAGTTGCGGTTCGAGTCCCGCCGCCTCCGTGGCCTCGACGGCTTTCAAGATCGCTCGCGGTTCTTTGGCGAGTCCTTCGCGCATGTTGCGGTACTGCTGCTTGATCGTGACGTCGATCTGAGCTTTCGGATGTTGCTTGCGATGATTCGACGCGATCCGGGCCAGCAAGCTCGCGTACTCACTCAAGAGTTCGACTTCAAAGTCGCGCAGGATCAACCGAGCTTCCGCGCGAGCAACTCCCCCTTCGATCGAGTATGGATGGATGAAGCCTTCACGCTCCTCGGTCGTTTCTGGGCTAAGCGTCTCCTGCGGCAGTGAGGCGATGATGCTCGACAGAATGCGGATCGCGTTGACCATCGCTCCCTTGCCGACCGACGGATGCGTGTTGATCCCCGTGACGGTGATGATGGCGAGATCGGCGGAAAATGTTTCGCTGTCGATCTTCCCCTGGCTGTCGCCGTCGAGCGTGTATCCGCAGACGGCCCCGATGTCCGCGATCTTCAGATGCTGAGTTCCTCGACCGATTTCTTCGTCGCAGGTGAAGACCAGCCGGATCGGCCCGTGAGCGAGATCACGGCGTTTCATCAACTGTTCGGCGGCCGACATGATGACCGCGACGCCCGCTTTGTCGTCGGCACCCAGCAGCGTCGTGCCGTCCGTAGTGATGATGGTCCCGCCGAGCAGATTGCAGAGATCGGGATTTTCTTCGCCGCGAATGACCTTGGTCGGATCACCGGGCAACACGAGGTCGCCGCCGTCGTACTCGCGATGCACGATCGGCTTGACGTTCGTGCCGCTCGTTTCCGGCGACGTATCGACGTGCGCGATCCAGGCGATCGTCGGCGCGTGATGCGTGACCGTTTGCGGCACGGTCGCCATGACGACTCCTTGCGGACTGAGAGTCACGTCCTTGAGTCCCATCTGCTTGCACTCGTCGGCGAGCAGGCGGCTGAGTTCGAGTTGCTTCGCGGTGCTCGGCGACGATTCGCTGTGTTCGTCGGCCTGAGTGTCGATTTGGACGTACTTCAGAAAACGGTCGAGAAGGTCGGGCATGAGGTTCCTTTGCGTTTCATTTCCGTACCGCGACCGTCAGGGAGCGGCTGGGGTGTTATCGTATGAGCCGCTCCCTGACGGTCGCGGTACTGCGATGAGGATGCCACTCACCGTTGCACTCTTCCCGACCCCGAACCGCCCATGAGCGATTCGATTTCGGCGCGAGTGACGGTGTTGAAATCACCTTTGATGCTGTGCTTGAGGCAACTCGCCGCGACGGCGTAACGAATCGCGGTCGCGGGCGACGACAGTTCTGGCGTGTTGAGCGCGAAGATCAATGCACCGCCGAAGCTGTCGCCGGCTCCGACTCGATCGACGATGTTGCGGATCTCGTAAGACGAGTAGTTACCATCGGCATCCGTCGGGGCGAGGAACGCCTTGTTCTCGGCGACATCGAACAGCAAAGCTCCCCAGTTGTTGTGCGACGCCGAGAAACTTTCGCGCAGAGTGATCGCCACCTGCCGGACGTTCGGAAAATCGGCCACGATCTTCCGAGCAACTGCTTCGTAACCGGCGACGTTCAATTCACCCGCCTCAACATTGGTTGCCGCGGCGTGAATGCCGAGCGCGTGCTCGGCGTCTTCTTCGTTGGCGATCACCACGTCGATGAACGGCATCAGACCGCGCATCGTCTCGCGGCAGAGATCGGTCGATTTCGTGCCGGGCCGCCAGTTCCAGAGCTTCTTGCGGAAGTTCAGGTCACACGACACCGTCAGCCCCAGCCGCTTGGCTGTCTGCACGCTGAGCTTCGCGGCCTCGGCCGCGTTCGCACTGATCGCGGGAGTGATGCCGGTGATGTGAAACCAGTTCGCCCCGCGAAACGCATTCTCGAAGCCATAAGAGTCGGCCGGTTGCAGTGCGATCGAGCTTCCCTCGCGGTCGTAGGTCACGGTTCCACCGCGCTGATTGGCACCGGTTTCGACGAAGTAGATGCCGAAGCGGCCGGTCTTCGCGCGGCGGATCAGTTCGGTGCCGACTCCCAGCTTGCGGCACTCTTGCACGAGGCAATCGGTGATCGCGTTGTCGGGCAGAGTGGTCAGGTAGGAAGCCTGTCCTCCTTGCAGAGCGACCGAGACCGCGACGTTCAACTCGCCGCCGCCGAACGTCGCCTCCAGTCGGCCGGGGATGACCTGCGACAGTCGCAAGAATTCTTCAGGGCACAGGCGAAGCATCACTTCGCCAAAGGTCACCAGCTTCAGAGACATGGAAAGTCCTTGATTTCTGTGGTCCCTCAATAGCCGATGACCAACGACCAATAACCAACGATCAATCGTCTGAATTGATCATTGGTTATTGGTCGTTGGCTATTGGTCATTTGAAATCACCTTTGGAAAATCGGCAGG
>CAZILR010000620.1:0-3871 GCA_964539995.1 uncultured Planctomyces sp. | reverse complement strand
GCTTCAACAGAATCGACGGGATGCTGACCGTCCGACCGTTGACTTGGAAGTGCGAGTGAACGACTCCTTGACGAGCCTGCAAGCGGGTACGAGTCAAACCAGAGCGGCGGATGATGTTATCTAGCCGGCACTCGCACATGACCATCAGGCGTTCGCCGGTGTTGCCCGGCAGACGGCGAGCCTCGTCGAAATACCGACGGAGTTGGCGTTCACGCAGGCCGTAGTAGTACTTGATCTTCTGCTTCTCGCGCATGCCCTGGCCGAAGGTCGAGAGCTTCTTCTTGCGGATGTGTTGTCCGGGAGGTTGCTGCCGCTTCTCAGACGCACGGATCGCGCCCGACGTTTCGTAGACTTGTTGCTCCAGACGGCGATTGATGCGCGCCTTCGGACCTGTGTACCGCCCCATCGACCTCTCCTCAGTTTTCGCTCGCGTGTTTGGCGTTCGATTGACGAATTTGCTGGTTTCCAGCCAATTTCGGAACGCGGGATTGTAGTTGCGAGCCTTGCCGATGCAAGCGAGCCACACGACGAGAAACTCCCGTCATTTCGCCGGTTCGACCACCATTTTGATCGGCGGAGTACATGGCCCCGGCATTCCGACTCGAATGTCACTGCCCCAGGTTTGAGCGGCCACGATGCTGAACGTGCCGATCGGCATCTCGGCCGGAATCTTGATCGTGACTTCGGCGATACCGTCTTTGATCAGGGCATTTTGCGGAGTCACTAAGCCGGCAGCCACACCGTTCGTCGCGAGGTTGATGACGATCGGCATGGCCTTCAGGTCTGCCGCAGCACCGAGAACCTTCACCGGCAGAGTCGCGGTGCCGCCCGGATTCAACTTGAGTTCCGTGACGCCCGCGAGTTCCAGCCACGGGCCTTGCGGTTTCGCGACGGCGGCTCGCGTCTGCTGGCTGGCTCGAAAGTAGCCGATGTCGCTGGAGTAGAACAAAGTCAGCGGCCATGACCGATGCTCGATCTTTTCTTCGCCTCGTTTCGCGCGGCCGATGACTCGAAAAGGCACCACCGTCGCCAGTGGCGCGTCGGCCGGAGCGGTGATCGTCAGAAAAACCGTCCGCTGGTAGTTGTTGTAGTACCGCTCCGGCTTGCGACCGAGCGACACGGCTGACGAACTCTTCCAGCCCTCCGGCAGTCCTTCGATCGAGCATTCGACGTCATCGTTGAAGTCAGCGAGATGATCGACCTTCACAATCACCCCCGCTGTCGATCCCGGTCCCCAAATCGGAACCGCATCTGGAAAGTGACGCACATGAAAGTCGGGCTTCGCCTCGTGGACGGTCAGCCGATAAACCGCTCGTGGGCCGCTCAATCCGCTCTGCTCAGTCAGCTTCACGAAGAACTCGCCCGCCGCCGGAGCCGCAAACAACAACTTGCTGTCGGTCGTGCGGAAGTGATGGAACGATTCGTACTCTGGGTCATGCGGATCGTCGTCATTCTCGGCCAGCATCTTGCCAGTCGCATCGAAGACTTGCAGCAATGTGTCGGCAGGCGACTCGGTGAAACGCTGAGCGATCACGTCGAACCAGACTTTCTGTCCTGCGGTCAGCGACACGCGGTACCAGTCTGCGTCGTTGGGCTCAGCGAAGCGAGCATTGACCGTCGCCGGCCATGAAATCGGCTGAGCATGTTCACGGTCATTATTCGGTTCGGCTTCGAGTTGTTCTGGAAAGTCACCAACCGCGAGCGGCACGTCCAAGCCGGAGTTCGGTAGATCGCTCAATGCAAGATATTGCAGCGGAAACGTCAGATCGGATTCGGCTTTGAGTCGGCGTTTCGTGCCCGGTGGAACATTCGGGCCGAACAACTCAAGCTCCGTCTCGGTTCCGCGTTGAAGTCCCGACGGGAACGTGCCAATGACATACGGCACTTCGCCGAGCGTCAGCCGATAGATGGCATCTGGGTAGCCGCCGAAGTTCAGCATCGTGATTCGCACAAAGTAGTCGCCGTCACGCGGCAGCGTGTGCTCGATCAGCGGATCAAAGCCGAGCGTGTCTTCCGCCGCTGCCAACGTGCGGCCATCGGCGTCGAGCAATTCGAGGCTGAAATCCGCGATCCCGTAGTCCTTGTATTGTCCGTGAATCTCGAGCGAGTACGCCGCGATCGCAGCGACCAATTTCTGTCCCGCTTTGCCCGCGAACTTGATGCAGTCGATGTCCGCCTTCGGGTCGATCTTCCCGTTGACGACCGCCGGTGTCGTGATGGTGGTCGCTTTCGCGAGTTCGTTGTTTGGCTCGACCTCCAACGTCTCTGGCAATCGACCGACGACAAAGTGGGCGAAGTTGGTCAGCCCGCTGCGATCGTTGACAATCCGCAGCCAGCGACGACCTGCCGGCGCATCGGCCGCAATTTCCAACGTACCGACGACCGTCCCCTTTTCACCCTCCTTGAGCTCCTTCAACGTGATGCCAGGAGGACCGTCGATGATGACGTTTCGAGGCGGATTCAAAGCGTAGGCTTGGCCACGAAAAGTCACCGTGACCATCGTCCCTTGCTGACCGCCATTCGGAAAAACCGAATCAAGCCGGCAGTCCGCGTACTGCGGAGCCTGCGGCAACTGAGCCAGCGCTGGCCGACACGCCCCAAGCAGAAGCAGTACGGGCAGGAAACCAATGAATGCGGAATACGGAATACGGAGTGCGGAATGCGGAATAAAAATCGAACCGCAGCTCATTCTGACTTCCTCATTCCGTATTCAGCATTCCGTATTCGCGTTTTGCCGCGATTGCTCCGCCTCGTGGAACGAGGAGGTTACGTTCACGCGATGACGCCCGCCATCGGTTTGCCGCCAGCGTTGATGAGCACGGGGCGGCCGTCTTCGGTGTGGTACTCTTGCGAGTCGTCGATGCCGAGCAGTCGATAAATTGTTGCGGCATAATCGAGCGTGCTGTTGTTCTGACCGACGACCGACGCGCATTTGCTGTCGGTCTTGCCGATGGTGTGCCCCATCGCAGTCCCCGCGCCGCTGAAGCCGACGGCGTTGCACGGAGCGTAGTGGTCGCGACCTGCTCCCCCGTTGACGCCCGGTGTGCGGCCGAACTCGCCGGCGCAGATGACCAACGTCGAATCGAGCATCCCGCGCTGCGACAAGTCTTCCAGCAGCGCGGACCAGGCTTGATCGAGCGTCGGCAGCAGCGGCTGCTTCAAACTGATGAAGTTCTTGACGTGCGTGTCCCAGCCATTGAATCCGACCGTCACAAATCGGACGCCCGCTTCAACCAATCGCCGAGCCAGCAGTGTCCCCTGCCCTTCGCGAGTGCGGCCGTAGCGATCGCGCACGGCGTCGGGTTCGGCTTGCAGGTCGAACGCTTTCTTGGAGGCAGGCGACGTAATGAGGTCGAACGCCTGCCGATAGAACTCGCTGCGATCGAGTACCGCGCCACCCGTGGCCGTCGCGTTTGGCGATTTCATGGCCGACTCGACTTGCCGCTGCCAGCCATCCAGCCGGTCGAGCATTCGGCGGCGACGCATCGTTCGGTCGAACCCGACTTCGTTGGGAATGCTCACGTCTTCGACGCGAAAGTCTTTGGAATTGGGGTCCGTTCCAATGTTGAGCGGATCGAATTTGGAACTCAGATAACCCGCTCCGACGTAACTCATCTTGCCGCCGATGAGCACGTTCGGCGGGAGATTGTTTCTCCAGCCAAGCTCTTTCGAGATGACCGATCCGAAGGCCGGATAAATCGTCGAGCCAACCGGTTGACCGGTCGGGTCCGGCCGCTGCGGATAGCCGGTCAGCATGTAGTGCATCGCCGCCGTGTGATCGCCGCTCTCGGCATGCACGATCGACTTGATCATGCAGACCTTGTCCATCGCCTGAGCCATTCGCGGCAGGTGTTCGCAGACTTGCGTCCCG
>CAZILR010000619.1:0-3872 GCA_964539995.1 uncultured Planctomyces sp. | reverse complement strand
TCGACACCTACGTCACCGACCGCGTGAAGGAACTGACCCGCGGCCAACAACACCCTGTCACCGCAAAGCCGGGCAACGTCCGCTCGTTCCCGCTAGCAAAGCCATGAGCGCGGCGAGTGACGGAGATTCGGAGAACTCAACGATGAACCTCATTCGCACTGGCCTGCTGATCGCGATCGCGGCGCTGACGACTCCAGGTGGAGCCGCGTTCGCTGAGACGTTCGCCGTTGGTGATCGTGTCGCGGTCTCCGCCGCGATGACCAAGGTCATGGCGGGCGAAGACCAATTGGGGAACATCGTACGCGGGACTGAGTTCGCCGTTGAGCAAGTGAACGGAACTTGGCTGCGCGGCACGATGACGGTCGGAGGAAAGAAAGTCAGCGGCTGGGTGAAGGCCAGCGACGTCGCTCGCGCGACCAAACGATCCGGCAACCCGGACTCCGTGGGGACGGAGATTCCTCGCTCGTCGCCCAAGCCAGCCACGTCGTCGCGTGGCCGAAACGACGTCGCTAATTTTCAGCAGTCGCAAGAGATGTTTCGGAGGATGCTGCCGCGCTACAACCCCAAGTCCGATTTCCCGGCGACGCTGTACGGCTTCTTGCCGATTCGCCAAGGCTTTCCTGAATCGATTCCCGCCAGCGCCGACTACCTCAATGCGCTTACCTCGGGCAGTGACCTGATGTGGGCCGGATTTCCGTTCGATCCCAGCACCGCTCGCGAACCGGAAACCGATCGGTTGCTGCAATCGTTGCCGGCCAATGCCGAGCTGAGCACTGTGTTGGAGAAACTGCGGCAGCGAGCCTCCGAGAAGAAAGACGGCGCGGAGGCCGAGGGGTCAACGAAGCTGTTGAACTTGGCGGAGGCACATCCTGATCTTCCGGTGGTGTTGGAGAAGTTGTCTCGGCGACTGTTCACCGACGCGCGGGAAATCATCGAGGCCCGACAGCAACAAGTGGCGGGTCAACGCGCGGCGGATGACCCACAGGCGATGAACAGCCTCGCGTGGCTGTTCTTCATTCGGCGAATGAGCGCCGGCCTGGAGGTCGAGACGACTCATCACCAAATGCTCGAATGGGCCAGGAAGAAATACGGCGACGGGCATCCGCTGACGAGCCGCTTCTGGAACAATCTGGCGTTGCTGCGACACGATCGCGGCGACTTCGAGGCCGCGCGGCGGTTGCTCGTCCAAGCATTGTCGCTGCGTGCCGAGAAGTCCCTCGCCGCCGACGTGCCGTTGCTGCTGATCAATTTGGCTCGCGTGTTGGAAGCCGAAGGGAATCAGCCCGACTCGCTCCGTTGCAGCGAGGTCGCGCGAGCCACGTCGCGATCGCTGCCGGAGCAGTCCCGAACGCTGGTTGCCCAGAGTTTTCTGCGCGAGTTCGCCGACCCGCGACTCCCGGAAACGGACGGCGGGCCGTTTTACACCCGCAGCGGGATCACTCATCGACCCGGCGCGTTCAGCTACGTCCAATACGGCAGCGGGTCTGTGAAGTCGGAAGGGAACGAGAAGGAGTCAACCGGCTTTGAAACATTGAGCATGACCAACATCATCGGAGCCGCGAATCAGAATTCGCATCGCTACGTCCCGTACATGACAGCCGGAGCGCATTTCATGCGAGTCGGTGATTACGGGGCTGCCGAACGGTTCCAACGCAAAGCCATCGAGCTGTCACGCGAGCAATTTGAAAACGCCAGCCAGCCCGATCTGAAACAGCGAATCGCGATGTGCTATCAGTTCCTGGGCTCGACGCTCGAAGCCACTGGCAATCACGAGGACGCAATCGAGGCGTGCGCGGAGGGGATCAAAATCCAACGCCCGCTCTGGGAAGAGATGCTCAAGAAGTCTCAAGCGGACATCGCCGCCGGTCGGGGCCAGTTCACCTTCGTGTTGGATCAGACGTATGTGCCGCTACTGCAATTTCACGCACGGATGCACGCCGAACTCGGTCGCTTGGAAGACGCGGAGCGACTGTATCGCGAGGCGTTGGTTGAGGCCCGCAAGCCGACCGCGATCAGCAAGCATCCGCAAACGGCCAAGTACTCGTTCGTTCCGCAGTGCGAGGCCGAACTCGCGGGCGTGTTGTTGCGTCGCGGCAAGACTCAAGAGGCCGAAAAGCTGTTCCGAGACATCCTGGCCGCTGACTATCAGCGTTGGGCCTTCGCCACTTGGAAGGAGTCACGGACGATTCCTTCGCTCAGCGGACTCGCGACCATCTTGGCGGCGAAAGGAACTCCCGTTGACACCGTCCGGGCCACGCAGATGTTCCACGACGCCTATCTGAGCATGACGGCAGGAGGCGGGTTCTCGGAGACCCAACGAGAAGCGCATCAGCAGCTCGTCGATTACGCTCGCACCTTGCAGCGAACGGGACGTCATGCCGAGGTCGTGCAACTGCTCAGCGGAACGATCGCCGGCATTGATGCCGCGCGGCGGCAAGTGGGAGGCGACGAGATCAACCGCGCGCGGTTCTTCAGCCAACTGACCCGGCACGATCCGTTCTCGCTGATGGCCCAGGCTCAGGTCGAGGTCGGCGAGAATTTTGCGGACCACTTCGGAGTCGGCGATTTCGGCCCGAAGGGGGCGTTCAACACGCTGGAACAAGGCCGAGGCCGCGCGCTGCTCGACTTGATGAGCCGAGGAGGTGGCGATGTGACGAGTGCCGCGCTGACTCACGCTCGAAACCTCAACGATCCGGCTTTGATTCAGCGAGTCACACAATTGCGGGCTCAAGAACGGACTGCGCGGCAGCAAGTCGCGCAGATCATTGAACGTGCCGCCGCCGTCGGCTCGAACGCGAGCGCCGTTGCGCAGTTGCAAGTGGAATTGCAGAAAGCTCGCGAGGCGGAAATCCAAGCGAAGCGAGATCTGTTCGATGTGGCCAAAGAGATGCTGGAGAAGGAATCGCTGAAGCCGTTGACATCCCAGCAGGCCGCGAAATTGCTGAAGCCGGCGGAAGCCATCCTGGTCTATGACGTCGGCCAGGATCGTTCCGCGCGGCTGGTTGTCTGGCCGGACGGGAAAGTCGATGGCGAATTCCTCAAATGGCCGGATGACAAGCTGGTCGCCGAGAAGGAACTGTCGATGTCGATCGCGGATTTCTTTCAGGATGTTTCGCGCGAAGAGTCCGCGAACTCGAACACGACGACGTCCACCAAGGTCTATGCGCCAGATGAACTTCGTCGAGCGTTGCTCCCCGATGCGTTGCTCGAAAAGCTGAAAGGTTGCAGCCGGTTGTTTGTCGTCGGAGATGGCCCGCTGCATCGACTCCCGTTTGAGTCGTTGTTCATCGACGAAGACGGCAAGCAGGTGCTGCTCGATCAACTGCCGCCGATGGTCTATGGTCCATCGGCGACGATTTTGCTGCACTCGCGCAACCAACCGAGGAAGTCCGAAGCCAAGAGTCGCCTGGAGTTAGTCGCGCTCGGTGATCCGCAATTTACTCGCGGAGCAGCGACAGCCTCCGGCAAGGGAACTCCCAACGACAATGCAGCCGCGATGATTCGCACTCGATCGCTCAGTCGATTTGGGACGTTGACCCCGTTGCCGGGGACGCGAGCCGAGATTGACATCATCCGACAAACGCTCGCTGCGTCTGGCAAGGCAGACGAAGCTCAAGTGAAAGTCCTGAGCGGTTCCGATGCCACGATCACGAATCTCCTCCGAGACGTCGATCAGCCGCGCTTCCTGCACATCGCCACACACGGTCTCGCCGAAGGAGGCCGCAAAGCCTACGACTCCGCGCTCGCCCTCGCAGCCCCGGCCAATGTGACGCCCGACGACACCGGCTTCCTGCGGCTCTCGGATTTGCTGGCCCAGTGGGGAGGCAAGCTGAACGGCACGGAGTTGGTCGTCCTCAGTGCCTGCCGCACGG
>CAZILR010000618.1:0-3876 GCA_964539995.1 uncultured Planctomyces sp. | reverse complement strand
CACGCTCGGATTGTGCCCCAATCATTCGGGGCGAGCTTGTCTTGTCCCGCCGGCAGGTAGTGCGGATGAATTCCGTCGGTCAGTTCGGGCGTATCGGGATCGAGGTCCGCGTTGTAGATCGTCGCGAGCGCGTAGCCGCGCTGGACCAGCAGGTCGGCCGCCCAGACATCTTTTTGAGTGCCACGTCCTTTGTCGGTCGCGCGTTCGTTCTCGACGCCGGCGCAGCTCTTGTAGATCCACTGCGACGGCAGCGCGATCTTGGGGTCGTCGAGCACGGCGTGATTGCCACAGAAGTTCAATCCGACGAACACCGGAGCCGGTCCCTTGCGGTTGTTCGGAACGATCAGCAGCAGATTGATCGGCGGCGTGGTCTTCGGGCCGAACTTGATCGTGACTTCGCGCAGCGTGGCTTTGCCGTCGAGTGCTTTTTCGTCTGTGCGAACAACAGTCGCCGTGAGATTGTCGGGCGGCGGCGGAGCTTTGCCATACATGTAGTGCTCGAAGAGAGCCTTCAGTTCTGGACGTCGCTTGTTGAACCAGTCGTCGCGCGTGCGGACTGGCGTGCCGTCGAGCATCACCAGCGGATCGGGCGGCTCCGGCCGGTCGGGAAGCTGCTCGAACGGCGGGAACTCGCCGGCCGATGCCGTTCCGAGGCTCAGCCCGCACAGCACCACGAATTGCCACGAACAGCGGACACTCCAATCGCAGAACATTGGCAGACTCCCCGCAGCGAAACGCGGTTTCTTGGACGGATCGAGGGACGCGCGACACACACCGTCTGGTGCAGACTAACCCGAAGCGTCAGCGAGGGCGAGCGTTCCAACGACTCTGAATTGTGAGCGACTTGAAGCGTTTGCCCTCGCTGGCGCTTCGGGTTAGTTACGGCATTTCCATCACGGCAGACCGTGCCTTGCGTGCCCTTTTCGTCGCTCGTACAACAGCCGCCGCTTGGCAAGGAATGCCGGCAGTCGCTCATCACCAGCACGGATTGAAACCGTTGAGACCGGTGCATGGTAAGACGGACTTCGTGCTCGAACCCAAATTGCCGTCCGGGACGGCGTCACCTCTGAATTGATTGGATCAAACATGAATCGTTGGTTGCGTGTCGGAGCCGTGTGGTTGGCCTTCGTCACCGTTTTGCTGCCGCGTCTGAGCCTGCGGGCTGCGGATGATGAAGCAGTCCCGACCGACCGCCTGCTCCCGCCGGATGTGTCGGTGTATGTCTCGGTCCCGGATGTCGATGAGCTGAAAGCTCGCTGGGCCAAGACTGCGATGGGCACTCTCACGCAGGACTCGGCGTTCGAGCCGTTCAAGGGAGAGATCGCCAAAGCTCTGGAAGAGGTCTCCAGCGAGATCGAAAAGGAGCTTGGAGTTTCGCTGAAAGACCTGCTGGCCATTCCCAGCGGCGAGTTCGCCTTCGCCGTGCTCACGCCGCAAGGCAAGAAGCCTTCGGTCGCGATGTTTCTGGACTTTGGCGACAACGAAAAAACCGTCGATGCGCTGATGGAGAAAGCCGAGAAGGCTCTTGAAGAGAACGCCGAAAGCGACGACGAAGAGATCGACGGCACCAAGGTCACGACATGGACGTTCAAGAATGGCGGCGGCGACAAGCCAAACCAACTCGTCTATTTCATCAAGGACACGATGCTCGTCGCGTCGTCCGATTTGGACACGGCCAAGGGTGTGCTGGCTCGCTGGGATGGCAAGCATTCGGACACGTTCGCCGATAACGACAACTACAACTTGATCCTCGAAAAGTGCTCGACCGACGACGAAGACGGTCTGTTCGTGTGGTACGTCAACCCGATGGGCCTGATCCAGGCGGCCGTCTCACAAATCGCGGCGCAGAATCCGCAGGCCGCGCTGGCGATGGGCTTCCTCGATCCGCTGGGCATCACCGCTCTCAAGGCGCTCGGCGGCTCGGCTGACATGGCGACCGAGAACTTCGACGGCATCACCAAGACGTTCATGGTCATCGAGCAGCCGACCAAAGGCTTGATGAACGTCTTCCAATTCCCGGCCATCGAACAGAAGCCACCGAAGTGGGTCTCGTCGAACGCCAGCGCGTGGTTCTCGCTGAACTGGGACATCGCCGGAGCGTACACGGCCATCGAGTCGATGGTGGACATGTTCCGCGGCCCCGGCACGGTCGCCGCTCTGGTGGACCAAATGGCTCAGCAAGAGGGTGGCCCGAAGGTGCATCTGAAAAAAGACGTCATCGACGTCGTCTCCGGCCGCATTCAAGTCGTCATGGAACCGGGCAAGAAGAAGGACGACGAGCCGGCTCAGGATCGAGTCGTCGTCGCGCTCGGCTTGAAGGACGCGAAGAAGTTTCAAGCCACGCTGACTAAGCTCACGAAGATGCCCGGCTTCCCCGGCCAGACGCGAGAATTCAAAGGCTCGACGATCATCGAGTTCGAAGTGCCCGACCTCAGTGGCAGCTTGGAGCCAAAGATGGCCGGCCTCGCGATCGGCAAAGACCAGTTGATGTTCAGCAACGATGTCACCGCCGTCGAAGCCATGCTGCGCGGCGACACCGATGGCGATGCCCTGGTCGATTCGCCGGCCTACAAAGCCATCGCGGAACACCTCCCCGGCAAGACCTCCATCGCCAGCTTCTCACGCAACGATTCGCAAATCGAAGCCTTGTGGGATTTGGCCAAGGGTGGCCAGGCCGGCGCGTTCCTGCCAATGATCGACTTCTCGAAGCTGCCCGAATTCGACACCGTCAAAAAGTATCTGACCCCCAATGGCGGATACTCAGTGCCCGACAAGAAGGGCGTCCTGTTCGTCAGCTTCGGCACAAAAAAGAAGTAACCCGTAGGGTGGGTCGAGTCATCGAGACCCACCAGATGGTTCTTCAGATTGGTGGGTCTCGATGACTCGACCCACCTACGAATCTCAGCCCGGCTTCTCCGCAGGAGCCGGGCTTTTTGTTTTGACCGTCTCTGTCCGTGTCGCGTCCGAAAATCCTCGGCTATCTTGTGGCCGAAACCGCATTCCACAAACTCACAAGGAGCATCGCTCGTGTCCGCACAACTCAGCCAGTTCACGAAATCATTGACCGTTGAAACCGCTTTTTCAGTGCTCGCCATTGCGAAGGAACTGAAGGCGAAAGGCAAGGACGTCGTCGAACTCGAAATCGGCGACAGCCCGTTCGACAGCACGGCGTCGGCAAAGGCGACGGGGACGCAGGCAATTGCGAACAACCAGTCGCATTATTGCCCGTCACCGGGACTGCCGGAGTTCCGAGCCGCCGCGGCGAAGTTCGTGAAAGAAGAGTTCGGCATCCCAGCCGAGGCCAAGAACGTCGTCGTCGGTCCCGGAGCGAAAGTCTTCGAGCAATTCTTCTGCGAAGCGTTCCTCGATCCGAACGACGGAGTGCTCGTCTTCAGCCCGTACTTCCCGACGTACACGCCGAACATTCTGCGACGAGGTGCTCGCGCGGTGTTCAAGCCGCTCAAGCAGTCGAACGGCTTCCGTCCGGCGATCGCGGACATCGAAGCGTTTTTGCGCGACGATCCGAAACCGAAGGCGATCTTTTTGAACTCGCCGCACAACCCGACCGGCGGCGTGCAGACCGAACAAGACCTCCGCGAGATCGCCGATCTGATCCGCGGCAAGAACATCGCGGTGCTCAGTGACGAGCCGTATTGCCACATGGTTTGGAAGGGCAAGCATCATTCGCTGCTGGCTCAGCCTGGCATGATGGAGCAGTGCGTGGCCGCGTACACGTTCAGCAAAAGCTACAGCATGAGCGGCTGGCGGCTGGGCTTCGCGGTCTCGTCGGCCGAGATCGTGGACTCGATCAGCAAGATGATCAACACGACGCTGAGTTGCACGCCGCCGATCGTACAACTCGCCGGCAAGGCCGCC
>CAZILR010000617.1:0-3877 GCA_964539995.1 uncultured Planctomyces sp. | reverse complement strand
CATGATTTGGCCATGACTGCCGATGCACCCGCCGTAGACCCAAGGGATTCCGGTCTCCAGGGAGAGATCGTTCACGAGGAACCGCGTCTCGAAGTTGTCGGTCCCGTCGAGGATCAAGTTCGCGTCGCGAGCCAACTCACGCACGTTGCGGCAATCGACATCGGCGACGACCGCTTCGAGTTCGATCTCGCTGTTGATCCGCCGCAACTTCTCAACAGCGGCGACGGACTTCGGCATCTGAGCCGCGACGTCGTCTTCGTCGAACAGCACTTGCCGTTGCAGATTCGTCGTCTCGACGAAGTCTCGATCGACAATCCGCAAGTGGCCGACACCCGCTCGCGTCAGGGTCTCGGCGAGGACAGTGCCCAACGCACCGCATCCGACCAGCAACACGCGACTCGACAGCAATCGGCGCTGCCCGGCCTCTCCGAGCGGAGCAAACCGTGTCTGTCGGCTGTAGCGAGCCAGGATGTCAACCGCCTCGGTCATGCGTCGTTCCTTGAAGTTTGTCGCCGGAGTATAAAGCCGACCCGATTCGCCCCCAATGCAGAGGAATGTGACTTCTCATGCGGCACCATGTCGGCATTTTGTTGCAAGTTGTGGCTCTCGCGTGGCTGCCACTGTTGATTGTGTATCAACTGAACTTCGGCTTTCAATTGCTGGTGATGCCCGTTTGCACGGTGGTCGGAATTGTGGTTTTCTGGATTGGCACAAGGCTGCGCGAGTCATGAGACGGTTACTTGTCCGGTTCCTCACGCTGCTGTTTTTTCTGGCGTCACCGACGTTGGCATTGGCTCAGTTCGTCGCGACGAAGCCCAGCCAAGAGGCGATGACTTTGGACCTCGACAGTGCTGTGATGAAACGGCTCGCCAGTATCGAAGACTTTCTCGCCGAGAAGCAGTGGGATTCGGTCGCGACGCTGTTGCGACAAACACAGGCCGAGAAGCCGGAGAAGCTCGTCGCGATCGCTCCCGGTTGGTACTTGAGTGTTGCTCGGTTTTGCCAGTGCCAAGCCGCGTTACTTCCGGCACCCGCCTTGGCCGCGTTTCGTCGGCAGATGGATGCGACGGCGAAAAAGTGGCTCGATGACGCCGAACGACTCTCGGTAGCCGATCCATCGCGACAGCGAGTTGCCTGGCTCAGAATCGTCCGGCAAGGATTCGCAAGCTCCTCCGCCGACGAAGCGCTGGCTCGACTCGCCGAGCAATCTTTTGAACGAGCGGACTACGCGACGGCGCGAACCTATTGGGGGATGCTGCTGCCGGCCACTGGCTCGCTGCGCTCCGCCGCAGGCTTGGGACTTCTGCGGCATCCTGATCCAAACTTTGATGCTGCTCAAATCCGTGCTCAACTGATTCTGTGCAGTCTCTTCGAGAAAGATGTTACTCGGGCCGATCAAGAGCTTGCAGCCTTCCGCAAGATTCATGGCAACTCGATCGGCCGACTCGCGGGCCAGGAAGGTTCGATTTCCGATCTCCTGATCTCGATCTCGGACGAACTGCCGGAGGATGATTCACATACAAGCTCGGCACTTCTGTTGAACCGACGCCTGTGGTCTGTCGAATTGCCAAACAATTCGACGGCCGACGTCGGAGAGGTCATTCCCGTCATCGTCGGAGAAACGCTCTTCGCAACCAACGGAGATTCGGTCTTCGCATTTGATGCCGCGAACGGTCGCCCGAAGTGGTCTGAAGCGGAGAACTCGGCACCCGATCCACACGCCGCCGTCATTCATTCGCTGGCGGATCCAATCGCCCCCAAACTGGCCATCGACGGTCGGCCTCGACATTCGCTGTCGGTACACGGGGATCGGCTTTACGCGCGGTTGGGGACGTCGATCACTGGCAAGGCCAAGCAAGAAACGAACTCGCACAGTGAATTGGTTGGGCTGGATGTCGGCGCTGGTGAAGGCAAGTTGGTTTGGCGAGTGGCCGCCGAGGATGTCGATCCGCAAGACCCGCTCAGTGCGGCATCGCCGTGGTGCTTTGAAGGTTCTCCCGTTGCGGATTCGCAGCGAGTGCTCGTCGCTTTGCGGCGGAGCTTGCCTCAAGAGCAGATCAACGTCGCGTGCTTCGATGCCGATACGGCGCGGCTGCTGTGGAATCGCAAGATCGGCATCACCGTGGCCTCGACCGAAGAGGCGGTGAATTCCACCAGCCACTTGCAACTCACCGTGGCCGAGGACAGCGTGTTCGTCTCGACCGATGCGGGAGCGATCGCCGCGCTCGATGCGCACGACGGCGCGATCCGTTGGGTGCGGACATATTCCTCCGACGCGGTCCTGTCTTCTCGCGGTGGGCGGCGCGACGGACACACTCCGCCGGTTTATCACGATGGCGTGCTGTATGTCGCTCCGCTTGATTCGGACCTGCTGCTAGCGATCCACGCCGAAAGCGGCTTGTTGTTGTGGCAGCGTGAGTGGCCTGACCCAATTCAGTCAGTCTTGGGTGTTGCTCGCAACACGTTGATCGTGCAAGGCCGCTCGCTGTGGGGTGTCGCGTTGGCGAGTGGCGATCCTGCCTGGCCAAATCGCCGAGTTGGTCACGATGACCCCGAAGGATTTTCGTTCGGTCGAGGAATATTGATCGGTGACGAGGTCTGGTGGCCGAATCGGGACGAGCTGATTGTCGTTTCCGCCGGATCAGGACAGATCACGCGACGGATCGCCGTGCGAGAGTCGCTGGGACTGACGGCCGGACATCTCGCGGCCTTCGGAGCATCACTTGTCATGAGTCGCGGTGCCCAACTGACTGTGCTCGGGTCAGATCGTTGAGCAGACGACGTCCAATCGGCGGCTTTGGTCAAAATGACTTTTGACCGCGATTTTGTCGAACTCCTAAAATCGGCCTGTGTTTGTTCGGCGCAACTGGCCGATTCCAACAAAGCGGGAGGAAGGATTCCGACAAGCCCGCCGGATCGCCTCGTCGCCGAAGGACGTTCTCTTGGTTGATGGCTCAAACCAGCGACCAGAGCGCGCAGCCCGATAGGACTACGTGCCCTCAGGTTTGCTGGGTGAGGAGGCTCAATGGCTCCGTTACTCACTGGGGAAGATGTCTTGCGCCGCCTGTTCGCAGGGGCCGCCGAGCAGACCTTCGAGGCAGAACTCGGCATCGCCGATCCACCGTTGGTCGAGTACCTCGTCGGGATGCTGCTGAGATTCTTGCGGCAAGAGGCGATCTTCCGCGTGCGAGACACCGCTGGCCACCGGCTGACTCAGGTCGTGGACATGGTCCAAGAAGCGGAGCACCGAGCCGCCCGGTCACGCCGCGAGATTTACCGTCACATCGGCGATTTCACGCTGTTTTACAGCGGAGTGTTTCCAGAGCACCTGCCGAAGCTGCAAGCCCCCGATTGCAAGGACTTCCTGGTAAATTACTGCCAGCAAGGCAAGCGGTCGTACCTCATCGCGGCCAGCTATGCCGAGGACGACGAGTCGCGTGAGCAGGCTCCGATCCTACGGCACTTGAGCGAGGAATTTGAACTTTGCTCCGAGGGGCTTAAGCGCATCCGTCGTGAGATCGACTTACTGCCCAAGCTCACGCAACAAGCGGTGGAATTGAACTGAGCTGGAAAAAATAGCGGCCGATCCGTCGATTGTGCCTGAGAAGCAAGATTCTCTGGTTTGGGAAGAATGCCTCGTTTGCGCTTGAGGCATTGCAGCGAGGTCGCTCTGCGAACCATCGCTGCTGATCTATTTGTGAGGCAAGCTCGGCATGTGATCGGCGGGATCAAATTGGTCGCACGCAATGTAGCGTTGCTCGACCGAGAGCTTCAGCCGCGTCCGTCAAGCGTCGATTTGTCTTGTCCCCGGTTGACGAACCGCAACGCTCGCCGAAGAATGGCCGCAGTTCATGAGAATTGTGAGCGAGTTGCCAGT
>CAZILR010000616.1:3379-3878 GCA_964539995.1 uncultured Planctomyces sp. | reverse complement strand
TTCTCGCAAGAAGCTCCCCAAGGAAGTCGCGTTCATCAACGCCGACAACTGCACCGGCTGCGAATCGTTCCTCGAAGTCTGTCCCGTCGATTGCATCGTCAAAGTGCCGGGCCAAACGATCTCGGTCCTGCAGAGCTTCTGCGAGATCGACGTCGAACGCTGCGTCGGCTGCGAAGTCTGCGTCCATATCCCGACCAAGAAATCAGACCCCTACGAACTGACCGTCTGCCCGTGGGACGCCATCGAGATGTTGCCGACGATCCGAGTCGCCGAGTACGTCGCCAACAAAGGGGGCCCGCCCGACTACCTCCGTGACAATTGGGAACGAATCGTCGAACCGGCGATCCGCATGGCACAACTCGCCGCCGAACAGCAGGCGTAGCGAAGCGCATTTCACCCCACCGGGTTTACCCCGGTGGCTCGCGGGTCTTTGCACTATTCCGCCCACAAACCGCGAGAACGAGTCGTGCAGAAACCCGCGAGCCACCGGCACAAGGCC
>CAZILR010000616.1:0-3369 GCA_964539995.1 uncultured Planctomyces sp. | reverse complement strand
CAGGCGATCGGGCCGGAGGTTGCCGCGAAAGGTCTGGAAGCGGCACGCGCCGCCTTGCGCTCTTCCAGCTTCTTGCGATAGTCCGCGAGCACTCCTTCGGGATCGTCGTTGAAGGCATCGCGGCAGCCGGTGCAGCAGACCCAGTAGGTCTCGCCTTTGTGCGAGACCTTGATCGTCCCCGCGCCGCCGGTGACGACGCATTCCGGGCCGGTCTGATCCGAATCTGCCAGCCGAGTTCCTTCGCGCGTGTAGCCCACTTCGGCGATGCGGTTGAAGAAGTTTTGGCCGGCTCCTTTTTGCTCGAAGAGCACCAGCGTCCGTTTCTCATTCAGCCGAGTGATTGTGATACGGCGGCCCTCCGCCCCTTCTTTTGCGGGTGTGTCGAAGACCAGTTTGTTGCCGTTCGATTCTCCGAGGTATTCGCGTTCGACGGTCTGGTCCTTTACTGCGCCGGGTTCAACCGTCTTCAGACGAAACGATTTCGATTTGGAATCAAACGACACGAGCGCGGACTTCAGCAGCTTGCCCTCCTCGACGGCGTATTCCAGAGACACCTGCTCGCCGCTGAATTTCCAACGCCACTCGGCTTTCTCGCGCCACGCTCCGGTGGTTGAGTTCCGTTTCGGCTGGCCGGTGCCGATCCAGCCGCCGACCAAATCTTGGAACGGCGTCAGAGCCTCTTTCTCAACAGACTTGGATTTGGCCGGAGACGTCGATTTGGGAGCAGTCTCTTCAGAGACTCCCCAACCGCCAACCACCAGGATCAACAGCAGGCCCACAGACGCTCCGAACCACAGGACTCGGCGTGCGGGTAATGAACTTCGCATGGTTTTGACTCCACTTGGTTTTCACCGGCCTAACCGGCGCAATCCGATCAACGCACCTTCAAACAGACTGGATGAGTCCTCACGCTTGGCGTTTTCTGGTCACAAACAGCGAACTGCGGGGTTAAGCAATTTCCCCCGGCCTCGTCTTGGCACCCTCAGCGATCGGCCCTTCGGTCCCTATTTTGCGCTTCTCGGCTTGCCGATCAAACCCTCCGATTGCCAAGATGCACCGCTCAATCTCGTGGAGAACCGTCGATGTCACAAGATTCGAATTCCCCTCGGTCGGGCGGATTGGTTTCGTCACAGGGTATCGAATGGAGTTTCATTTGGCTGGCGGTTGGAATCCTGGGGCTGGTATTTCTGTTCTTCTCATTGCTCGGCACGAAGACCGACGAGAAAACTCCGACTTACGACGGCGACAGCCAGATCACACCTCGAGCACCTCGCGACACCAACGATCAGCCGGAGATCGGTGTGCCCGAAGGACCAACCGAATCGACTTGAAGCTCAGGTCCACTCATGCGGCGTGATGGCTCGCAAGTCTTTCATGTGTCCGATGCGGAGTCCGGGCAATCGTTGCTGACGTCGCTCCGTCGCTGGCGATCACAGGCGGTCGGTTCGGAAGCCGCTCAACTGCTGCGAAATCGCCAGGTGCAGATCGACGGCAACCTCTGCGAGGATCCGCAGCGTCGGTTGAAAACTGGCGAGGTCGTGAAGGTCTTGCCTCACGCGATCGCTCCGCCGCCGACCGAGGCGGACATTCGTGTCCACTTCGTCGATGAGCACTTGGTGATCGTCGAGAAGCCCTCCGGCATGACCACGATGCGGCACGAAGAGGAAGCTCATTGGTCCGCGCGTCGTCGTCGTCGTGAATCGACACTCGAAGATTTGTTGCCCGGAGTGCTCACGAAAGCCATGACCTTGCCTCGTCGCGGACAAACCAACCGCGCTCGTCCTCCGCGAGTGATCCCTGTGCATCGGCTCGACCGCGACACCAGCGGCCTGATGGTCTTCGCTCGAACGGTCGCCGCCGAGCGGTCGCTCGTCGAGCAGTTTCGCGAGCACTCCATCGACCGCGCGTACTCGGCCATCGTGCTGGGTGAGATCGCCGAGCAAACCATCGAATCGTTTCTCGCTCGCGATCGGGGTGACGGCAAACGGGGCAGTGTGTCAGATCCGGACCAAGGTCAGAACGCGGTCACGCACGTCCGCCCCGTCGAACTGGTCAATGGCCACACGCTGGTCGAATGCCGACTCGAAACCGGCCGCACGCACCAAATTCGCATCCACTTGTCCGAGGCGGGGCACCCCGTCTGCGGCGACAAAGATTATCGCGGACCACTCGGTCGCAAGCCGATCGTGGATCGCAGCGGCGCACCGCGACTCGCCCTGCACGCCGCAAAACTCGGATTCGAACACCCGCTCACCGGCGAGCCGTTGCACTTCGAGACACGCCTGCCGCGTGACCTCGCCGATTTTCTGCGGCGGTTGCGAGCAGATCGTTCGCCCTGAAATTCGAGTTTCGGATTTCGAGCTTCGGATTTTGCGGCGAAGCCACTATGGCGTTTCGATCTCGCTTTTCGCGTCGGTGCCGGTTTCCAGAGCCTTCATCTCGACGAGCGATTGAGCGACTTGCTTGAACGCGGATCGCGGCTCGTTGTTCCCTTTGCGTTCCATCGACTGCTTGACGCTCCACTGAGCCAAGCCGAACGGGACTTCGTCGCTGCGCCACAGTTCTGCTTCTTGGACCGTGTGCCCTTGCGAGTTCTCCGCTTCGTATTTGCCCTTCCACTTCTGAGCGGTCACGGGGCCGGTCGCCAAGTCCAGCGGTTCTGGTTCGCCTTCTTTCTCAAGAGTCTTGTAGTGCATGAACCGCGCGACCTTCGGATAAATCTGGAAGACCGAGCCGGTCATTTCTTCAACGGGCTTGTCCCCTTCCTTGCGATAGCCTTTCAACATCGGCAGAAACGAAACCGGAATCGTCTCGTCATCTTCGAGTTTGCCGATCACTCGACTTTCAGGGACCAGCACTTTGTAGATCGACGCACCGACAGGGCCAGGGTCGATCCCCTTTTCGCTTTTCTTGCCGGTCTGCACTTTGAATTCGAGCCACCGGCAGGGGACGGTCTTGCCTTCAAACTCCGCTTCTTGCGAACCGATCGACTTGATCGTCAGATGCTGAATCCACAGGATCGTCAGGTCCATGCCACCGGTGTTCGAGCGTGTCTCGATCTGCTGGTACGTTCCTTCGTACCTGATCCAAGTGCCGTCGGCCGGCAGCTTCCAGATCAAGCCTTGAGCTTCCGCTCGCGGCGCAGCGCCGAGGCTCAGTCCAAACAACGCGATCACGAGTGTCAGCCAGCGAACCATCAGCCACCTCGATGCCCAGAGGCGAAATGTCTCGACGAACGCCGCAAGAATCCGTTCGCTGCGGCGAATTTCGGCCGGAGTCTGGCACAGCCCGGCAAGAGTGACAAGACCGAGTTTGGGGAGGGCAAGACCGGTTCAGAAACCGCTTTTGAAACGGAGAGATCGCCACGTT
>CAZILR010000615.1:0-3880 GCA_964539995.1 uncultured Planctomyces sp. | reverse complement strand
CGAAGCGTTCGGCAATCCTGTCGCGGAGCGACAGGGCGACAAAAATCACAGCCTCTCGGCCGCACGCTGGCCGACCGAAATCGGGTCGCGCTGGCAGAGCGGTTTGTCGAACTGGATTTGCACGACGCCGGTGTAACGCTCGTCGAACGACGCTTCGCAGTAGCTCAAGTAGTAGTCCCACATCCGAATGAAGCGATCGGGATAGCCCAGCTCGCGAACCTCATCCAGCCGCGAGTGAAATCGCTGCCGCCACTCACGCAGCGTCTGGGCGTAGTGCGTGCCGAAGTCCTCGGCGTGAATGAACCGCAAGTCGGTCACGCGAGCGGTCGATTCCAGCATCGCACTCATCGACGGCAGACAACCGCCGGGGAAGATGTATCGCTGAATGAAGTCCACCGATTTCAAATACTGCGCGTACCGCCGATCGGGCATCACAATCCCTTGCAGCACGAACGTCCCGTCCGGTTTGAGCAGCTCGCTGCATTTGCGGAAGTAGGTGTCGAAGTAGCGATGCCCAACCGCTTCGATCATCTCGACGGAGACCAGCTTGTCGAACTGGCCGGTCAGGTCACGATAGTCCTGCAACAACAACGTCACACGGTCCGACAACCCGGCCTCGGCGATTCGCTGCCGAGCGACCTCGAACTGCTGCTGCGAGATGGTCGTGGTCGTGACGCGGCAGCCGAATTGTGTGGCCGCGTGAATTGCCAACCCGCCCCAGCCAGTGCCGATCTCCAAGAGATGATCGCTCGGTCGCAGGTCGAGCTTACGGCAGATGCGGTCCATCTTTTCCAGCGACGCCTCACGCAGCGTGCTCGTCGGCGATAAAAAAATGCCGCTCGAATACGCCAGCGTGTCGTCGAGCATCAGCCGAAAAAATTCGTTGCCCAGATCGTAATGAGCATGAATGTTTCGGCGGCTTCCCGATTTGCTGTTCGCGTGCCAGCGGTGATACAGCCGATTGACCAGCTTCGCGATTCGAGACAGGCCGCGATCGAGTTGATCGGTCGCGTCGAGGTTCCGCACAAAGATCCGAAAGAGCGCTGTCAGGTCGTCGCAGTCCCATTCGCCGCGCAGATACGACTCGGCCACCGACAAACTTCCGCCCAACACCGCGTGCCGAAAGAACGCCGAGTTGTGAACCTGCAAGCTCGTCCGCAAGTCGCCACCTCGACCGAGCGTTGCCGAGCCGCACGGATCGGTCAATTGGATGCTCCCGCCTCGCAACTGTTGCAGCTTCTGAAGCAGCAGTCGCCGCGCGAACCGATTGACACTGCCAATCTCGTTCGGCAGTGGCGCGGAGTCGCCGTCATTCGGCGGCGTTCGCGAGGAATGGACGCAAACAGTGCTCATAATTTGTTGGCTTCGAGGGTGAATGTTGAGAATTCAAGAAACGTCGGCAACGGCACGCTCCGGATGTGGCACGAATGGAACTCGCTTACGCCACAACCGCAGTGCCTGCCAATAAATTCCGAGGAAAATTTGCATCGTCATCAGTGGATACCGCAACAACACGCGGGCGAGCTGCCAACGAGTGATCGGCCGGCGCGACATCGTCAGCGATGCGTCGAACACCTTCGCATCGTGACCACTGTTCGCAAAGTTTTCGATGGAGACGCTCAGCCGTTCGGTCGGCTCGGAGACTTGCCAGCGATACGTCATCGCCATCGGCATGAACGGCGAGACGTGAAACGCCTTCGGATGCTCGAAACGAAACAGCCCAGGCGAGCCGGAGGGCGTAAGCCTCCGGACCAACACGTCTGTCCGGGGGCTTACGCCCACCGGCTCACCAGCACATTCATTGGTTGGTTGGTTTGTCGCGAAATCGAGAACGTAGCAATGCTTTTCGTTCCACGGGGTGTTGTTGACTTCGGCCACGACCGCCTCCACGCGCTGCCCCGACTCGTCAAAGCAGTAATAAAAGCTGACGGGATTCATCTCGAATCCGAAGTATCGGAAGCTCGTCAACAGGCGGATCGCCCCAGCCGGACGGTGTTGCGTGTGTCGCTCGACCAGTTCGCGCACGCAGTCCGCCAGCGGCCGCGCTGCATCGCCGAGATAGTCGGCTCGGCGGAACCGAGCCAGCGCGGGCCAGCGAGTGGACCAGACGCCGCGTCGCCCGAACAGCATTTCCAACTCGTCGAGATCAACGTAGACCAGGAACAACGAATACCCGAACGAATGCTCGGCGGGTGTGAAGCGGCGATGTCGAACCGTTCCTTCATAGAGACAGCTTTTCATCAGCCCGCCTCCTTCGGTAACAGCGGTTCGCAGACGCGCAGAGCACTGACAACGCCATCCTCGTGGAAGCCGTTGCCCCAATACGCTCCGCAGAAGGAGGTTCGATGGACGTTGATCAGCTCACGATGGCGGGCCTGCGCGGCGGCTCGCCGAACGGTGAAGATCGGATGGTGATACTCGAATCGTCGCAGCACTTTTTCCGGGGCAATCTGCTCCTCGCTATTGAGCGTCACGTTGAAGACGTGCTTTGACCGCAGGTGTTGCAGCAGGTTCATCTGGTACGTCACTGTCGCCGCCGAGCTGGCATGACTCGCGAGCCGGCCGGTGAGATGGTAATTCCAGCTCGCCCAAGCTCGCCGCCGTTTTGGCAAAACGCTTCGATCCGTGTGCAGGACCGCGATGTTCCGCTCGTACGGAAATTCGGACAACACGTCGCGCTCGGTCGCCGTCGGGTCCGCCAGCATTCGTAGGGCTTGGTCGCTGTGACATGCGAAGACCACATGATCGAACGATTCCGGTGGGCGGCTTCGCGGAATGATGAGCACTTCGTTGGCCGAGCGGCGAACCTGCTCGATGGGCGTGCTGAGCCGAACGCGATCCCGAAACCGCTCGGACATCTTCGCGACGTAATTCCGTGAACCACCTTCAATCACTCGCCATGTCGGGCGGTTCCGAACGCTGAGCAATCCGTGATTTTTGTAGAACTCGACGATGAACCGGATCGGGAAATTCTCAAACGTCCCGACCGGACAGGACCAGATCGCCGCCCCCATCGGCAACAGATAATGCTCGGCAAACTCGCGCGAGTACCGATGCCGAGCGAGGAATTCCCCAACCGTCGTTTCGTCGGTCGCCGGTTGGCTCAGCATCCATTCAGGAGCATCGCGATTGAACCGCAGGATGCCGGCCAGCATCCGGTAGAAGCTCGGCCGCGCCAAATTCCGCCGCTGAGCGAAGAGTCCATTCAGTGACGAGCCGTTGTACTCCAAGTTCGCCGCATCACAGCGCACGCTGAAGCTCATCGACGTCGGTTGCGACCGGACACCAAGTTCGTCCAGCAGTTTGATGAAATTCGGGTACGTCCAATCGTTGAAGACGATGAACCCGGTGTCGATCACTTGCCGCTCGCCGTCCAGATCGACCTCGACCGTATTCGTGTGCCCACCGAGATAATCGTTGGCCTCGAACAGCGTGATGTCGTGCGCGAGTCCAAGCCGGTACGCCACCGTCAGCCCGGAAATACCCGCTCCAATGATGGCGATCTTCATGACGGCTTCGTCCTTTGCCTCGTCCGGAGCGAGCAATCGCTCACGGGACAGTCACTCGGCAATCAAGGCGTCATAAGGGGCTTGAGTCTCCACAAACCAGACGGGCCAGCGTCGTGATCCGTCCCGCAGCCCCCCACTACAGCTTGCCCGGCCGCGTGCTGCGACATCTTGGGCACTCGACCGTTTGCACGAATCATCGGATCGGTCCCTTCGCATCTCAGCCCGCAGCGGGGCAGAAAGGCGAAGCGGACAATCCGTTCTTCCGACCATCGGTGAGGTCAACAGAACGACTTTCGGTAACTCAAATTGTCTGAAATCGGGCTGGCGGGATTTGAACCCACGACCTCCTACACCCCAAGCAGGCGCGCTAG
>CAZILR010000614.1:0-3883 GCA_964539995.1 uncultured Planctomyces sp. | reverse complement strand
CGACTCCTTCAGAATCTTTCGCACGTCGTTCTCGGAAAACTTCTTGCCGTCCACTTCGGCTCGGAAGACATTGAAGCCTTTCTCGACGGCGTTGGCCTTCGCGACCATTTCTCGCAACAGCAGCGGATCGACCTGCTTCTCCAGGTACAGCAAATACAACACGTCGATCTGCCGAGCCAACAGTTTGTCGCTGACCTTGCCCGACTCCTTGACCGCCTTGAGTTCGCGGAACACGACCGGATCGGCCAAAGCCGCGTCGATTTTGTTCTGAGCAACTTCCTTGCGAGCGAAGTCTTCGTCTTTGCCGGAGGTGTTCGCATCCCACCAGGCGATGCCGGCTTCCTTGTCGAGCGGCCTCATCTTGGCGACGTGAGCGTCAACGAACTTCTTCGCGCGAGCATTCGTCGCGTCGTCCGCCACCGCTGGACCACTGGATGCCACGACCGCCGTCAGAATGAACGTGAAGGGCGCAAAGGTGCGAAGACAAATTGACATTGGCAATGACTCCTGACCGTTATCGCGCGATCTCGATTGCTTTCGTTTCGCGCAGGACGGTGACTTTGATTTCGCCGGGATAGGTGAGTGCTTGCTCGATGGCGGTGGCGATGTCGCGAGCCATCTTGGCGGCTTCTCGGTCGTTGACTCGGCCGGAATCGACGATGATGCGGACCTCGCGGCCGGCTTGGACCGCGAAGGCTTGCTCGACGCCGGGGAAGCCGAAGGCGACCGCTTCGAGTTCTTCCAGTCGTTTGACGTAGCGGTCGAGGCTTTCGCGCCGAGCACCCGGTCGCGACGCACTCACGGCATCGGCCGCGGCGACGAGCACCGTGTAAATGTATTCGGGACGGATGTCGTCGTGATGTCCAAGCGCGGCGTGGACGACCTCGCCCTTCTCGCCGTAGCGTTTGAGCAACTCAGCTCCGACGGCGGGATGTCCGCCCTCCATCTCGTGGTCAGCCGCCTTGCCGATATCGTGCAGGAATCCGCAGCGACGCGCGATGTTGCCGTCCAGCCCGAATTGCTCGGCGAGCAATCCCGTCAAATGCGAGACCTCAATCGAGTGCCGCAGCACGTTCTGGCTGTAGCTCGTGCGGAAGTGCAGCCGGCCCATCAAGTCGATCAACTTGTCGTGCAGACCCATCACGCCGACTTCCTGACACGCCGCCTGTCCTTGCTTGCGGACGAAGCCATCCATTTCCTTGGTCGTCTCGGCGACGACCTCTTCGATACGGGTTGGATGGATGCGGCCGTCTTCGATCAATTTCACAAGCGATTGCCGAGCGATCTCACGGCGGACTTTGTCAAACGCGGAGACCACGACGACGCCCGGCGTGTCATCAACGATCACATCAACGCCAGCCGCTTTCTCAAACGCACGGATGTTGCGACCCTCGCGGCCGATGATGCGTCCCTTCATCTCGTCGCTGGGAATATCGACGGTGCTGACCGCCAACTCGGACGTGTGCTGCGACGCGCAACGCTGCACCGCCATGCCGATGATTTCGCGAGCTTTGTCTTCGGCTTGGTCGCGCAACTCGGCTTCGTGTTTGAGGATCAACGCACCAGTTTCGTTTTTTAGTTCGCGGTCGAGCCGGTCCAGCAGTTGATTCTTTGCGGTCTCCTTATCGAGCCCGCTGATTTTGTAGAGCTGCTCTTGCTCATCGCGCAGCAGGCGTTCGAGTTCCTTGTCACGGGCTTCGAGCACCTTCAGCCGCTCGGCAACCTTCGTCTGGTTGGTTTGCAGCAGGCGCTCCTTCTTGCCGAGGTCGTCTTGCTGGTCTTTGAGTGATTGCTCGCGCTTGTCCAACTGTCGTTCGACGTCCCGCAGTTCGTCTCGCGTCTTGTTGATTTCGCGGTCCAGTTCCTCGCGGCGCTTGAGGACGATTTCCTTCGCCGCGATTTCCTCGGTTCGCTTGAGATTGTCAGCGTCGCGTTGCGCCTGAGCGATGATCGCATCGCGATCTTGATACGCGGCCCCGCGCCGCATTCGCTCGAAGAAAAACCCGACGGCACCACCCAGCACGAGTGCCACCAAACCCACGATCGCTTCGGACATGGCTGCGCAGCCTTTATCACTTCTGCGAAACCACCGTCTCAACCAATGAAGGTTCCCGACGTCGGGATACCGACGCGGGTCATCGAGCCATTCGATTTCGGATCAGCCAAAGGACTTCCTCGGCCGACCAAGACGATCGAACAACTTTCAGCAGAGCAGTTTGCGATCGAGAATCTCGACTCGCCATCTCAACGGTCTTCGGACTGCCAGCCACGCAATCCCTCGCTGGCACGAGGCCAACGCCGATCTGGTAGCTCTGAGCAAACGCTGATCGATGCCGTTCGGATCGGGCAACGTACCGGGATCAGCCGTCCCGGCCACAATCGCTCGACCGTCATCTCTCGCAGCAGCGCGGATCGAGACGAGACTTCTTGCGTCAGAAATCGAAGGAAGGCCACAGCCAGAGACTCGGCGATCAACGCCAAACCACACAGCCAGACCAAGCTCCACCCGATGAACGTCAGCAATGTCTCGTCGTCAGTGAACAACACGATGACACCTGATTGGACCGTTGAAGTGACACGTTCAAATCGTGGCTTACCGCCATCCAATTCGAACGCTTCGCAAATTCGCCCCACTGGCGGTTGAGCCTGTGGTTCTAGGAATTTAGATTCGCGCCGACCGAGCACAGTCGCTCGACCGACGGCGGAGCATCCTAACGCCGACATGACGATTTGCTAGCAATCACGTCGCGGAGGGCTTGAACCCCAACAGTCCGCTGCTATTTTGACAGGCGCAATTGTCGAAATTGCCCCGTTGACGCCCTCAACGGCTTAATCCAAGCGACCGTGATCGGTATCCAAGTGAACGAAGACCTCTACGACGATTACATCCTGGACCATTACGAATGCCCGTACCACAAAGGGCATATCGCCTGTCCGACGTGTGCTCACAGCGAGAAAAATCCGCTCTGCGGCGATCAGATACGGCTTGAGCTGAAACTGGATGACAACGGAAAGGTCCAGGAAGCCTTCTTCAATGGGAAAGGCTGCGCGATTAGCCAAGCGGCCGCTTCGATTTTATGCCAGCACGTCGAAGGGAAGACGTTGGACGAGCTTCAAGCTTTTCAAGCCCCGGACATGCTGCGCCTGCTGAAGGTGCCATTAACTGCGACTCGGCAACGATGCGGTTTGCTGGGATTCAAAGTGTTGAAGACGATGATGTACGCACGGGACCATGCACCTGTGGCACAAGCCCCTTCGCAGCCAGAAGCGGGTATTGAGCCAGTTGTCGCGACGTCCGGCTAGGAATGACCAATGAACACGCCGCTGGGAAATCCGTCGCGCCGCCCGTTCGACGTTGACGCCGTGCGACGGGATTTTCCGATCCTCGCGCGGCCGTTGCCGAACGGTGCCACGCTGGCATATCTCGACAACGGAGCCACCTCGCAGAAGCCGCAAGTGGTCATCGACAAAGTCCGTGAGGTCTATGAGACCTACAACGCGAACGTGCATCGCGGTATCCACCAACTCGGCGACCGCGTGACGGTTGAGTTGGAAGCCGCTCGCGAGAAAGTCCGACAATTCATCAACGCCGCGGACGCCGCCGAGATCCTCTTTACGTCCGGCACGACGATGTCGATCAATCTGGTCGCTCAAGCTTGGGGCCGCAAGTTCCTCAAACCCGGTGACGAGATTCTGCTCAACGAGTTGGAGCACCACGCCAACCTCGTTCCGTGGCAACAGACAGCGAAGGCGACTGGCGCAAAACTAAAATATCTCCCGCTGACCGCTGACGGCCAACTGGATGTCGCCCACTTCGACCGTCTCCTCACGTCGCGAACCAAGCTGATTGCTGTCACCGGAATGTCGAACGTGCTCGGCACGA
>CAZILR010000613.1:2207-3892 GCA_964539995.1 uncultured Planctomyces sp. | reverse complement strand
GATGAAGATGACGCCGTGCGTCTCGGCCAGTTTGACCGCTTCCTCGTTGATCGCGTCCTTGTCCATCAGCGATTCGAGTTCTTGTTCCAGCAGAATCTCGCGAGCTTTCTTCACAGGGACCGAACGGCTGGAGGTCTGTTTGGGACCGATCTTCTCGAACAAATTTTGCAGGTCCATTTCCATCTGCTCCATGCCGCCGATGTTCGACATGACATGGACCGGCATCAGCCGCGATTCGATCCGCAGATCGACCACTTTGTCTTCGAGGTCGCCGGATCGCAGCTTCTCGCGGAAGCGTTCGCGCGTGCGGCTGCTGCGGTCGGCGGCCCGTTCCTGAGCGGCCTCGTCCAGTTCTTCGCCGTCGTCGTCTGACGAGCGGCCTTCCGCCGCCTTGATGATGAAATCCAGCGCCGGCGGAACCGACGATCGTGATTTTTTTCGTGACGACGTCGGCGTGGGGATCAGCAGATCGAGCAATCGCTCTTCGACGCGCCGCGTCGCCTCGTCCTGGACTGTGCTCCGCTTCTTCTCGCGGACCATTGCGATCGCCGCCTCGACGAGATCGCGGACCATGCTCTCGACGTCCCGGCCGTAGTAGCCGACTTCGGTGTATTTCGTCGCTTCGATCTTGATGAACGGCGCGTCGGTCAGCTTGGCGAAGCGGCGCGTGATCTCGGTTTTGCCGACGCCGGTGGGGCCGATCATGATGATGTTCTTGGGCATGATGTCGCGGCGGACATCTTCAGGGAGCTGCTGCCACCGCCAACGATTTCGCAGCGCGATCGCGACGGCTCGCTTCGCGTCATTCTGGCCGATGATGTACTTATCGAGTTCCGCGACGATTTCTCGCGGCGTGAGTGCTTGCACGGGAGACGCTCCGAGTTACTTCTTGCAGGGAAATTCTTCGACGGTCAAATTCTCGTTCGTGTAGATATCGAGTTCGGCGGCGATGCGCATGGATTCTTTGACGATCTCGCCGGCGGAGAGTTTCGAGTTCCGCACCAACGCTCGCGCCGCCGCGATGGCGTATGGCGAGCCGCTGCCGATGCCCAGCACGCCGTCAGTCGGCTGAATCACGTCACCCATGCCAGTGATGAGCAAGCCGTGCTCGTCGTTGGCGACGATCAACATCGCCTCCAGTCGCCGCAGCATCCGGTCAGTGCGCCAGTCGCGAGCCAACTCCGTCGCCGCTCGCGGCACGTTGTTCGGGTAATCCTTGAGCTTCGCTTCGAATCGCTCCATCAAAGCGAACGCATCGGCCGTCGAGCCGGCGAACCCGACGAGAACTTTCTTCTCCAGCAGCCAACGAATTTTTTTCGTGTCGGCCTTGAGGATCGTCGTGCCATGAGTGACTTGCCCGTCGCCCCCCATCGCGCATTGGCCGTTGTGCCGCACGCAGAGGATCGTGGTCGAATGCCATTCCGCCCGTTTGCTCATCGAAGGTTCTTTCCAAATCCGTACCGCGACCGTCAGGGAGCGGCCCGATTGAGTTCGAATCCGGCCGCTCCCTGGCGGTCGCGGTACGGAACTCCTGTTTTGAATGCCGCTGAGCAAGTTAGGGCGAGTCGTTCGCTTTCGCAAACGCGGCTTCCGAAAAGAAGGAGCGCAAACAAAAGCCCGGCTTCTGCCGGAAGCCGGGCGAGATTGCGTCAACGTCTGTTGTCTGATCGTCAGCTCTTAGCCAT
>CAZILR010000613.1:898-2197 GCA_964539995.1 uncultured Planctomyces sp. | reverse complement strand
TCACGGTACAGGAAACGATCAGCCCGACGTTGTTCTGCAGCGCGATGTTGATGTAGGCATGAACGTGCGGAGCACCTCGGAAGTGCCACACGAACGATGGGCCTTCGACGCGCCAGATGTCCCAGACTTTGTCGTTCCCCAAATCGCCTTGCTGGTAGAACGCCATGTGCAGCTTATCGAGACCACCAGCGGCTTTCACGATTTCCATCACTTCATCGACATCTTCCTGGCGATACGGAGACAGCAGCATCTGGATCGTCTTCGTGACGAGTTGCTTCTGATCCGCGCTGAGTTGTCCAACGCCGATGCCGGGGAACGTGCCTTTGTCCCCTTGCAGTGTGACAGCCGCTTCGCCCGGAGCCTTTTCGACCAGAGCAATCTTGGCCTGATTCGCGTCGAGAGCTTTGAAGACCTCATTCACTTGCTTGGTCTGGTAGTGGTAGATGTTGTCCTTCGGAGTCTCTTCGCCGTGCCCGTAGATGATCGGACCACCGAACGCGGCTTTGTCCACGCTGTTTCCATCGGCTCGCAACGTGAGGTGCCGGCCAGTGAGCTCCCACTCGCACGCGCCGCCCGGTTCGCCGAACATCGCCACGCTGAATTCGTCGAGGCCCCCGGCGTCTTCGTCCATTTGCTTCTTGAGCCGCTCGTAGCCCTCTTCCGAAGTCACGCCGCGGATGATCTCGCTGATGGCCGCTTGCTGGTCCTTGTTGAAGAAGTCGCTGCCGACCTTCGGCTTGGTGATGTGCCAGTTGGCGTTGATCTTCTGCCGCAGTTCATGCTCGAACGGGAAGCAGATCGTTTTCTTTTGCTCGGCCGACAGCGCGGCGAAGAAACGGCCGACAGCGGTCTCGGCGGTGCTCTTCGCCGTGGGAGCGGCAAACAGGCCCGCCTGCCCCACGAGCATCGGCATTGCGACGCCCGCCCCTGCCGCCGCGCCGGCGGTCTTCAAAAACGAACGACGATCAAACGATTCGCAATCCGGGCACGAGGAAGGTGAGCGTTGCATGGGACGACTCCGTGAGCAAAGGAAGGTTCGGGGGCAGGGCTGACGACGCCACTGGTGACACGGCTTACGCTCCGCGCGACCGGAAGTCAAACCCATGAGCCGTACCGCGACTGTCAGGGAGCGGCCCGAATGTCGATCGACTCCGGCCGCTCCCTGACGGTCGCGGTACGGCTTCTTACAAGAACTTGTTGAGCACTGATTCCAAACCGTGGGAACACATGGCAGAATCTCCGCTGATGGGATCCGAGCCAAACCGCGAGACTTCTCGATGCCGACCGCGAACGACTGCG
>CAZILR010000613.1:0-888 GCA_964539995.1 uncultured Planctomyces sp. | reverse complement strand
TACGGCTTCTTGCAAGAACTTCTCAAGCACTGATTCCAAACCATAGGAACAAATGGCAGAATCTCTTGCGATGTGATTCGAGCCAACCGCGAGACATCTCAATGCCGCCTGCCAACCTTCGATCCCGCCTGACTGCTCGCCGCGAAGCTCTCCGCATCGGCGGACTCGGAATGCTGGGCGTCACGCTGCCGCAACTTCTCGCTGCGGAGCAGCACGCCACGCATCGGCCGCAGGCGAAGTCGGTCGTCTTCTACCAGCACTACGGCGCTCCGTCGCAATTGGAGTCGTTCGATCCAAAGCCGAAAGCTCCCGACGAAGTGCGCGGTGAATTCGGAGCGATTGAAACATCGGCTCCGGGGTTTCGAGTCAGCGAGATCATGCCTCGAATCGCTCGTGTGTGTGATCGATTCGCGGTGATTCGCTCGATGAATCATCGCACGGCCAATCACAATCCCGGCGTGTATCTGTCGATCACGGGGCGGACTTCGGTTCGCGATCAGGTGCAGGTTGGAGCCTCGCAGGATGACTGGCCGCATTACGGGGCTGTGCTGTCGAAGCTCGCACCGGGGACAGGCTCGGTGCCGGATGCCGTGCAGTTGCCGCATTACGCCTTCGATCAGATTTTCCGCTGCCCCGGTCAGACGGGCGGGTTCCTTGGCAGTGCGTTCGATCCGCTGGTGATTGCTCGCGATCCGAGTGCTGCGGACTTCCGGCTCTCTGAGTTCGATCTCTCCGTTAGCAGCGAACAACTTGCTGATCGGCGACGCTTGTTGGAATTCATCGACCGTCAGTCTGAAGCGACCGAACGCGCCGTCGAGCGCACCCCGTTTCGTCAGTGGAGCAGCTTTCACGACCGAGCGTTCTCGCTGCTGACCTCGCCGAGCATGA
>CAZILR010000612.1:0-3907 GCA_964539995.1 uncultured Planctomyces sp. | reverse complement strand
TCTCATCTCCGAGTGACAGTCTTCTCACAAGGCTCGTCACGCGGAGCGGTGACGGCTACGTTCACTTCGCTTTCTTTTCGAATTCATCCAACATGCGACGAATCTCGGCGAGTTCATCGCGTGAGGCTCGCTTCGTGGAGAGCGCTTGCAACACTAACTGCCGGGCCGAGCCGCCGAAGGCCCGGTCCAACAGGTCGCTCACGAGTTGCCGCTGCGTGGTCTCGGCCGAGGCGACCGCTTCGTAAGCGTGTGCTCGCGACGAGTCGTCACGCTGGACCAAGCCCTTGTCGGTCATGATCTGCAACAGCTTGAGTGCCGTCGTGTAGCCGGTCCCGCGCTCCTCTTGCAGAGCGTCGGTCACTTCGCGGACGGTGCTCGAACCGCGTTCCCAGAGGACTCGCAAGATCGCGAGTTCCGCTTCGGTGGGGCGCGGAAGTTCAGGCTTGGGCATGTCAGCTCACCTTCTCGAATCGGGATGTGACGAAGACGGGCGGCAGTGTTACGAATGTGTTCGTAGTTGTCAACGAAATGTTTCGTAGACCGGGCGGGCGTTGGGACGTCAATCGTTGATTTTCCCTCACCCGGCCTTCGGCCACCCTCTCCCAAGGGGAGAGGGGACATGGATCGCGCCCGCTGTTCGGCGGGGCGGCGGAGATGGTATGTTGCAGTTGGCGAGAGAGTGACTCGTCGGGAGGAACAGTCTCATGCGACAGCGAATCGTGATCTTGGTGGCGGCTTTGGCGGTGCTTTGTTTGGGACGCCCGGCAGAAGCGGTCAAGAAAAAGAAAGACCCGAAGATCGTGGCGGCGGTCGGGCGAGCGCTGGACTACCTCGCGCGTGAGCAACGTCGGCAAGGGTATTGGGAAGCGAATCAAAGTCAGTACCGAGTGGCCATGACCGCGCTGGCCGGCAACGCGATGCTGGCGGAAGGCTCGACCACGACGCGCGGGAAGTACTCGAAGAACATTCGGCTGGCGGTCGATTATCTGCTCGATATGGCTCAGCCATCGGGACTGATCGGCTTCAAGGACGACTACCACTACACCTACGGGCATGGCTTCTCGATGCTGTTTCTCTCGCAGGTCTTCGGCGAGGAAGAAGACGCCGAGCGCCGCGCCGATTTGAAGCGAGTGCTCATCAAGGCCGTTGAATTCTCCGCACAGGCTCAAACCGAGCGTGGCGGTTGGGGCTATGTCTCCGCGAAGGATCAACCGAACTTCGACGAAGGTTCGACCTGCATCACTCAGGTGCAAGGTCTGCGAGCCTGCCGCAACGCTGGCATTCCGGTTCCGAAGGAGATCATCGAGAAGGCGAAAAAGTACATCCAAGACTGCACGACGCCAGAAGGAGGCGTGCAGTACAGCATTCGTGGCGGAGGTGCTCGGCCGCCGATCACGGCCGCGGCCTGCGCGGCGATGTTCAACGCCGGCGAGTACGGCGAGTCGGACCACGTCAAGAAGATGCTGGAGTTCTGCAAGCAAAACGTCTGGCCGGGCAAGGCCGGGACGAACCAGCTCTTCGGGCATTGGCACTACGCCCACTACTACTACGCGCAGGTCGTCTACCGGCTCGGCGATGAAGAGTGGAACAAGTACTTCGCAGACATCAGCAAAGAGATTCTCAGCAAACAATCGGCGAACGGAGCTTGGAAGGACGGCCACGTCGGCGAGGTTTACAACACGGCGATGAACACCACGATCTTGCAACTCGATAATGGCTTCTTGCCGATCTATCAGCGGTAAGCTCGAACGAAGGTGGTTTGATGGACGGAATGGGAACCAACCCGCTGGGGATTCTGACTTTTATCGTGGCTCCGGCGATTCTGACCAACGCTTCGTCGGTGATGGCGTTGGGAACCGCCAATCGGTTCGCCCGTGCAATCGACCGTGCGCGAGAATTGTCGGCACAGGTTGAAGGCAAAGAACACGATCCCGATCCTGAAATCGCACTGCGTCTGCGGCAGTTGACCTCGGCCGAACGCCGAGCGTTGTTGCTCGTTCGTGCGTTGACCTCGTTCTATCTGTCGGTCGGATGCTTCGCAGCGGCCAGCTTGATCTCTCTCTTGGGGGCGGTGCTGTTTGTGACCGGGCAAGAGTGGCTGCACCGTCCGATCCTCGTGGCCGCGCTCTGTGCGGGTGCGGCGGGAGTCGGTGGACTCGTTGCCGGTTCCGGCCTGCTCGTTTGGGAAACACGAATGGCTCTGCGAATCCTGAGCGACGAAACCGATTACATGCTGAAACGTTCGCCTCGAAAACCGAACGTCGTTTGAAGGCCGGCGGAGTTGCCTCACAGCTTCTTCAGCAGCTCCGCGACCTTGGACTCGAACAACGCTTGCCATTCGGGGGCGAGGATGCAGTCGCTGTCTTCTTGTGCTCCGCCGACGTTGAGGAGTTGTTCGGCGGTCGGTGAGTAGTAGATGTAGCCGTTGGTGTAGCCCGATACGAACGTCAGCTTGTGCGGCGAGCGTTGCTTGATCCCCAGGCCGATCCGCACGGTCAGTTCGCCGGGGAACGTAATCAGTGCGAAGTCGCCGATCCGCAGGGCACCCACTTCGACGTCGATCGTGCGCTTGCCAGCCTTGATGTTCTGAGCCTGGTGCAGCTTGAGCAGCGCGAGGTTCGTTTGCGTGCGCGTCAGTTGCTCCATCGTGTGAATGTTGGCGATGTACTGCTGAAGGTTGCGGCGGTTCTCTTCATCGAGCTTGCTCAGATCATCGCGGCCGAGTTGCTTTTCCAGCAGATATTTGTGCGAGTAGTACGACGGGAAATCCTCGTCGAGCTTGTACTTCACGATCAGCGGCAGAAACGTCTTGAGGTTCAGACTGGTCCCTTTCAGCGATTGAAGCTGCTTGGTCTGCTCGGCTTCCAGCGAAGCGATCCGCTCGGCGAGGTCGGCTCGTGGCAACGTGAGCGTCTCGTTGATGACTTGCAGCCGCGCTTCGTCCTGGCTGCTGATCTTTCGCAACGCCTTGAGCGTGCTCAGGCCGAGCATGTTCCCCAGCGTCTCGGCGTTGCGCGGCGTGTTGACGTCCTTGTAGGTGATGGGATTGATGTCGCCGCCGCAGCCTTGCAGAAACAGCGCGATCGTGCCGTCGCTCAAGTTGTCTTCGATGACTTGCGACGCGAAGCCGGACATGTCCGCCGTGTTCCCCTTGTTGGGAACGCCCTGAATCGGATGACACGCGAATTGATAGATGACGGCCAGAGTCCGGCCGTCAGTGCGGTCCAGTCGCAAGATGCCGATGTCGGGATCAATCGGGCCGATCTCCGCAACTTCGGCGTCGGCCGGCAGCGAGTACGCATGGCGGACGTCCAACTCTTTGCCGTTCTTCAGCTTGAGCCGACGGTTCTCCGAGACGCGGTCCTCGTGGCCGCGTCCCGCTCCGATGCGCACCGGGACCATGTTCTGCGTCGCGAGCTTCACCGCTTGAAACGTCCGCTCGTCAACGTCCGAGCAGACGACTCCGTGACAATGGCTGGCATTCACCAGCACACTCGTCGGCTGGATGCCGAGTTCCTTTTCGATCCGCGCACGGACTTTGGGCAGATAATCGTTCTTGATGTGCCCGATCTCCCCGACCGCGACGGCATCGAGCGTGACGATCACCGCCGTTGTCGAGTCGCTCTTGATGACGAGCGCCTTCACCCACAACCGATCATTCACCGGGCCGGCCTCGACGTTGGTGATATCGACCTTCGCGACTCCCGCCGTCAGCGGAGCGGCCTGAACGGCGGTCATCGAGAATGATCCAAAAAGCACTACCGCCGCAAACAGCGACAACGGGAATCTCGTTCGGATCATGGAAGTGACCTCCGGGCTGGATCGTCTTCAAAGTAGGGTGGGGGGGGGGGGGGGGGGGCCCCCCCCCAAAAAAGGGGGGTGGGGGAGGAGACGAACCCCCCCCCCA
>CAZILR010000611.1:0-3910 GCA_964539995.1 uncultured Planctomyces sp. | reverse complement strand
GCTTGCTCATCCATCTCGGCGACGGTTTCGAGCAACTTGTGCCGCCACAGTTGTGCGTCCTCAGCCATTTCAGTTGGGATATCTCGTTCGTCAAACTTCGCGCCGAGCGAATCGGAATCCCAATACAGCGCCTTCATCGTGATCAGGTCGATGATTCCCTTGAAACAATTCTCGTCGGGAGGCGATCCCGCTCCGATGGGGATTTGCACCGGTAGCGGAGTCGCATGCAGACGACTCTGGATGTCTTGCAGTACTGTTTCGTAGTTGGCACCGATGCGGTCCATCTTGTTGATGAAACAGATGCGCGGAACGCCGTAGCGGTCGGCCTGACGCCAGACGGTCTCGCTTTGAGCTTCGACGCCATCAACCGCACTGAAGATCACCACGCCACCATCGAGCACTCGCAAGCTGCGTTCGACTTCGGCAGTGAAATCGACATGCCCCGGTGTGTCGATGATGTTGATCGTCGAATCCTTCCAGCGGCAGGTGATCGCCGCCGAATAGATCGTGATCCCTCGCCGCGCTTCATCTGGATCGAAGTCCGTGATGGTCGTGCCGTCATCGACGTTTCCCATCCGATGCGACGCGCCGGCGTAGTACAGAATCCGCTCGGTCGTTGTTGTCTTTCCAGCGTCGATGTGCGCGATGATGCCGATGTTGCGAATGGCTTTGATGTCGTACGACATGACCGGTCCTCCTCGACCACGAACCTCATCGGCTTGATCGCCACGAGGTTTTCGCTCTAGCCACCAAAGAAAAACAGCGCGTGGCGACCAGTTGACCGGCAGCCACGCGCTGTGTTGTTCACACCAAAACTACCATGCGAAGTGAGAGAACGCCTTGTTCGCATCCGCCATGCGATGAACATTTTCACGAGTCGTCATCGCCGTGCCCTCACGCTTGAAGGCGGCGATCAACTCTTCGGCCAAGCGGCTGTCCATCGGCCGGCCCTTCTTGCCACGAGCGGCCAGAAGAATCCAGCGGATCGCCAGCGTCTGGCGGCGCTTGGGGTTCACCGATGTCGGCACTTGGTAGTTAGCACCACCGACGCGGCGTGAGCGGACTTCAATTGCCGGCTTCACATTATCGACAGCGGCCAAGAAGACATTGATCGGCTCTTCATCGGGCAGCTTCTTCTTGATGATGTCCATCGCCGAGTAGAAGACGCCCTGAGCGGCACTCTTCTTACCGTCATGCATCAGACAATTGACGAATTTGGACGCCAGGACCGATCCGAATCGCGGATCGGGCTTGAGTTGCTTGCTACTCGCCGTGAAATGCTTGGCCATTGAGGTCTCTCGCTGCTTTCAAACCTGAAACATTTGTGATGATCAAATGCAAAACTACTTGGGCCGCTTGGCACCGTACCGGCTACGAGCCTGTTTACGGTTGGTGACTCCGAGCGTGTCGAGGACGCCGCGAACGATCTTGTAACGGATACCGGGAAGGTCACGGACGCGGCCACCGCGAATCAACACGATCGAGTGTTCTTGCAGGTTGTGCCCCTCACCAGGAATGTAGGCGGTGATTTCCTTGCCGTTTGACAAGCGAACACGAGCCACTTTTCGGAGCGCCGAGTTCGGCTTCTTCGGAGTCACGGTCTTCACCAGCAGGCAGACACCGCGTTTTTGCGGGCAGCCGTCCAAGACCGGGGTCTTCGAGCGCGACTTCTGAATGGTTCGAGGTTTACGAACCAACTGATTGATGGTCGGCATTCAACAACTCACTTCCAGTAACGGAACTCACAAATTGAAAGTCTGGCAATCAAATTCTCAAATCGAACGGACGATCCGACGACACAACGATTACGGTTGTGCCACAGGAACCGCGTTGCCATCACCACCAGCGCCCTCTTTGAGGAGCTCTAGGCGAGCCGCCATGATCCGATCATGTTCGGCCTTCAGTTCTTGCAACGCTTCAGCTCGCACCCGCACTTCCGCCGACTGGTGGGTTTTGAAACCAGTGCCCGCCGGAATGAGGTGCCCTAAGATAACATTCTCTTTCAAGCCGACCAAGTGATCGACCTTCCCCGCGATGGCCGCCTCGGTCAAAACCTTGGTGGTCTCCTGGAAACTGGCTGCCGAAATGAAGCTTTCGCTCTGAACGGCGGCTTTGGTGATCCCCAACAACTGAACCGCCGCTGTCGCTGGTCGCGGCTTCTGGAAGGTCGCGGGCTTGCCACCGTCCGCTTCGACGGCCGGGTTGACTTCCCCTAATGTCGTGCGCGGCACAATATCGCCTGCTTGGAATTCTGTGTCGCCGGGAGTTGTGACCTTCACCGAGTTCGCCAGTTCCGTGTTCAGCTTTCGGAACTCAAACTTGTCGAGCACGATTCCCGGCAGCAAATCCGTGTCCCCGACGTCGGTCACGCGGACCTTGCGAAGCATCTGCGACACGACGATTTCAATGTGCTTGTCGTCCACATCTACACGCTGAGAGCGATACACGTTTTGGATTTCGTGCAACAGGTATTGCTGCACGGCCTCGACGCCGCTGACTCGCAGAATGTCATGCGGAACCAGTGGCCCGCGGACGAGTGCGTCACCAGCACGGACGGCATCCTTCGCGTGGACCATCAAGGGCTTGCCGTGCGGGATGATGTGTTCGACTTCCGTGCCATCGGAGCCACGGACGATGATCACCCGCTTACCGCGTTTCTTTTCGGCGCTCAGTTCGACTTCACCGTCGATTTCGGCGACGACCGCCGGATCCTTCGGCTTGCGAGCCTCAAACAACTCTGTGACACGCGGTAGACCGCCGGTGATGTCTTGAGTACCGCCGCTCTCTCGCGGGTTCTTGGCCACGATTGTACCGGCGGCGATTTGCTGACCTTCTTCGACTTCGATGCTTGCCTTCTCAGGCAGATAGTAAAAGTCGAGAATCTTGCCGGTCGAATCTTCGATGACGACCTGCGGATGCAAGTCGCCTTTGTGCTCGATGATCGTCTTGCGGACCTTGCCGCTGGCCTCTGTCTCCGTGCGGATCGACTGACCCTCGAGGCAGTCCTCGAATCGCACACGACCACCAACTTCCGACAGAATCGGCACCGAGTGCGGATCCCACTGACAGATGATCGCTCCGGATTGAACGTCTTGATTCTCGGTCACAAACAGCACGGCACCGTTCGGGATCGTGTACTTTTCGAGTTCGCGTTCTTTCGTATCGACGATGATGACTTCGCCGTTTCGGGCGAGCACTACGTTTTCTCCAGCAGTGTTTACCACGCTGCGAATACGAGCGAACTTCACGCGACCGGCACGCCGCGATTTGATTTCCTTGTCCTCGACGTCCGTCTGAGCGGCACCGCCGATGTGGAAGGTACGCATTGTCAACTGCGTACCAGGTTCCCCGATGCTTTGAGCAGCGATGATGCCGGCCGCCAAACCCTCTTCCACCATCGAACCGGTCGATAAATCCATGCCGTAGCAGAGACGGCACATGCCCAAGGTCGCCTCACAGGTGAGCGGGCTGCGAACCTGAATCTTTTCGACTCCCAACTCTTCGATCTTACGAGCGATTGCAACCGTGATGAGTTCGCCTTCGCGAACGATGATTTCGTCGGTAATCGGATTGACGATATTAGTACGACTGACACGACCGCGAATGCCGTCGGCCAAACTGACTTCGACTTTTTCGCCACGGTAGACAACACCCTTGGTGATGCCCTTGGTTGTGCCGCAATCGTGCGTCGTGACAACGACGTTCTGGCAGACATCCGCCAATTTACGAGTGAGATACCCGGAGTCGGCCGTCTTGAGGGCCGTATCGGCCAAGCCTTTGCGGGCACCGTGTGTCGAGCTGAAGTACTCCAGCACGGTCAAGCCTTCGCGGAAGTTCGCCTTGATCGGCGTCTCGATGATTTCGCCGCTGGGTTTGGCCATCAGGCCGCGCATGCCGGCCAACTGGCGAA
>CAZILR010000610.1:0-3918 GCA_964539995.1 uncultured Planctomyces sp. | reverse complement strand
TGGCTCCCGCCTTCTGCGGAGTCGATCCGCGAGTCTCGACGAGCGCGGTGTACGCGACCGGCTGATGACGTGAGACCGCTTCGCTGAGTTGTTGAAGAACGTGGTGCATGGGGAATCCGAAATCCTTGTGAACATTGCCGCGTCTCTTCTTGAAGCGGTTTCGCAGCATTCCAAACAAAAAGGTCTTCTCACGCGAGCGAGAAGACCTTTTGTTTTTGGCGACGGCGAAAATCCGCATCACACCTGCGAGGTGGTTTGCATCGCTTGGAGTTCCGAATTCATCGGCAAGTCAGACGCGAGCAGCGGCTGGCACTCCAGGTCGGACAGATCGGAATCGTCCCAGGTGAATTCAGCGCCGAGCGACACCAATCCCAGATCAGGGGCAGGCACCGGCGGGCGATCTGTCGCCGTCAGCTCCTCAGTAGAAAAAATGACAGACATGGCAAAACCTCTTCAAAACAGAACAGAGAAAAACGAAAAGGAAAACAACAAACAGGAACCAGAAACGAGCCGGCAAAATACCGGACAAAACTGAAGACAAAATGAAGCCCGGCCTCCGAGCGAAGGAACAGAACCAAAAATGCGCGGAGGCCGAGCGAAAAATCGGAAGAGTTTCACTGTCCGGCCAGCAAATCGCGCGTCGCGGACAGTTCGCGGGCCAAGCCAGTGACCAATTCGGGCTTGTCGCCGCCAGGGAGGACGTTCCAGGTGTAAGTCTCGACTTCCAAATGGGGGGCATAGGTCAGTTTTGTGACCGCGTCCAACGCTTTTTTGAGATCGGCGCGAGTAGTTTCGAGCGGCCCGATCCGCTCGGCATCGACCGGAACGTGGAAGTGAATTCGCCAGCAGTCGGCCGCCGCGAACTCCGCAGGCGGAGTGCGAGCCAACTCGGTGGTCAGGTCCAGCACTCGCCGCACGTCGCCGGACGGAGATCGAGCGAAAGTCTGGTGCAAATAACGCGGCTCAACGAAGTGGGCCAGTGCCTCTCTCGTCGCCGGGTTTGCCCCGGGGTTCGTCACTTGCAGAGCACAAGTGATATGGACTTTGTTGATCCGAATGTCTTCGCGAGCCAGCGACGCGATTGACTCGGCGACATCCTCGAACTCGACCGACTGATGGCAGACGTCGTAGCAAACGCCGAGGTGCCGTTCGACGGCTTCGAGAGCGTGTTCGTCTGCTGCTCGGTCACGCAGTCGGCGGAAGAACGCGATGGTCTCGGCCGTCGTTTCGATGACACAGCACGGCTCCGGTTCGATGGCCAGCCGAATCGTCTGGCCGGTCTCGGACTCCAATCGAGCAAGCCGCTGCGCGAAGTCGATCAGATTGCGAAGGCACTGCTTCTCGAAGTCTGCCGCCGTCGCCAGCGTCTTGAAACCGAGCGGCACGGTCGAGAGGCTGCCATCCACGTCGGCCGGCAGCGTCGCGCGAATCAATTCGGCCAACACGCGAGCACAGTCCCACGAGTACTCTAATCGGCTGGGCTGCGTCCAGTCGGGCAGGTAGACGTTCTCCTTCACACGCTCGCTGTGAAAGTCTCCAAACGGAAATGCGTTGAGCGTGTAAGTACACAGCCCCAGCTCCGCGATGCGAGCCGCGAAGCGTTTCGTGCCGTCTGCCTCAGCCAGCAATTCGCGGATCACCGGCTGAGCCAGCCACAATCCCGCCGCCAGCGGCGAACCGAATCGTTGCCCCGCTGGAATCGTGAACTCGGTCAGCCCACGTTCGACTTGAGCGACCGACAGACCCGGATGCACGTTGGTGCAATAGCTCAGAGGCAACGAACTCAGCGACATGATGCCCTCTCAATTCAACCTCGGCGAATCGCTTCCATCGGTGACAGACGCATGGCCCAGATGGCGGGGTACAAGCCGCCCAACAACCCCACGACCGTGCTGAACACGACGCTAAACGCGAGCAACCCCGGACTCGCGAACAAGTTCACTCGGTCAGGCCAGCGAGCGTTGATGAGCTGCGTTGCCGTCCAACCGATCACTCCACCGAGCACTCCGCCTCCCAAACCGAGCGTCGCACTTTCGACCGTGATCAGCTTCAGCACGTCCCACGGCGACCAGCCATTCGCTTTGAGAATTCCGAATTCGATGACTCGTTCTGTCACGCTCATCAGCATCGTGTTGACGATGCTCAGCACGGCGATCGTCATGCCGATGCCCGTCAGCAACGCCAAAATCAGGTTCAAATCCTCGCTCATCTCTTTGAAGCGATCGGAGAAATCCGAAGCATTGCGAACCTCGACGGGGGACGGTGCTTTGGGTTTCGGCTTCGTGTCTGGAGGCGCTTCGCTCGCCGGATCATTCGTCCCGGCAAACGCTCGCAGAATGAAGCCGACGGCATTCGTCTTCGGCTGGCTTGGCCCGCTTGGCTGTCCCAACCCCGCCAGCGCGAATAACGACACTGGCGAACCTGTCGTCAGCGGTCGATCCTGGAGGAGTTCTTTGACTCGTCGTGCGACCTCGTCGTTCGAGACGCTGCCATCCGGCTCGACGTAGAACCCGCTGACCGCTTCCGAATCGAACCAACCGAGCTGCCGCAATGTGTCGCCATCCACCAGGATCGCGACGTCCAACAGCAGTGAACCGACGTGGTACAGACCGACGATCTCGAATTCGATGCTGTTGACGGACAGCGTGTCGCCAATTTTTTTGCGATGCTCTTCGGCGATCTGGCGGCTGATGACGACTTTCCGCTGGCCGACATCGTCCGGTTTCAGAAATCGTCCCTCGATCATCGACTCGGTGTAGACCCCTTTCCGCAACTTGATCCGCGAGGGGATATCGACTCCGAACAGGAATCGCGGCGGAGCCATCACCGGTTTCTCTTCGATGATGTTGGCTCGCATCCAAACTTCAGGAGCCACGACATGCACGCCGGGGACGCGCTCCATGTCGGCTTTCCAGTCCTTCGGTAGCCGCGAGAACAGCGGAATCGGCGCGCCCGCCTGCATCACGATTAAACCGGGGATGCTTTTGAAGCTGCGATCAAACGTCTGTTCCAACCCGCGAGCGACCGAGAACAGTCCCACCATTCCCGCGATCGCAACCGTCAGCCCCAGCAATGACAACGCCGAACGCGCCGGCCGGCTGAGCAAATTGCGAAGGGCGAATTTCCACATGTTTTTCTTCCCGCGACCGCGCTGTGGCCGGTCTCCTGACCGAGCCACCGTGATTGACCGAAGGTCTCCAACGATCGGTGGAAACCTTCGGTCCAAACCTCGGCGGGGTCAGGAGACCCGCGCCGAGCGCGGTGGTGGACTCAGCTCGCCGCGAAGTGATTCAGATACGGCAGCTTCGCCGCCGTCGCCGCAATGCCGGGTTTGTTGTCGAGAAGTTGGCCGAGGAAATCCCACTGGCCGGTCGTCAGCGACTGACGAGCGCTATCGACCATCGTCACCTTGGCGACGATCGAACCGGCGCGAACTTCACCGGCCAAGAGGTCCACGGTGACAGCGAGCTTCGGATCAGCCTGAATCGCCGCACCCAATTTGTCGAGGTCCGCTCGCGACGCGCAGACGCATGGAATTCCCAGCGAGGTGCAGTTGCCGAAAAAGATTTCCGCGAACGATTCAGCGGCGATCGCCTTGACGCCCCAGCGCAGAAGCGACTGTGGCGCGTGCTCGCGAGACGAGCCGCAACCGAAATTGCGACCTGCGACCAGCACGCTTGCCCCGGCGAATCGCGGATCGTCGAAGGGATGCCGCGAATCCTGCTTGCGGTCATCCTCGAAAGCGTGCTCGCCCAAGCCGTCAAATGTCACGCAGCGCAGGTAACGGGCAGGGATGATCCGATCCGTATCAATGTCATCCAACAACAACGGCACGGCGGTGCCGGAAACAGTCTCAATCTTTTGCATGATTTTCGTCGCGGTTTGGGAGTTATGAATCGTGGAAAACGACAGCACATA
>CAZILR010000609.1:0-3922 GCA_964539995.1 uncultured Planctomyces sp. | reverse complement strand
GAATGCGGGGGGCAGTTTGCTCAAGCCTTCGGCGGTCGTGTCTTGGCGGAGACCTTGATCGGTGGCGATCAGCGACTTCAAACCGATCTCGTTGCGGCCCCAGGTCGGGATGATCTCGGCGGCGAATGCGCCGGAGCGAGTCGCCTCGCACGCGGACTGCTGGCTGCGAGCGGCGAACTCGTCCTGTCGCTGGCGGCTGATGCCGTACTTCATCGCGAGGAACTCGGCGGTCAGGCCCATGTTCATGATTGCCTCGCTGTGCTTGCGGAACAGCGACGGCGCGGGGTTGTAGTCTTTGTTGGCGGGGATGTGATCCATGTGCTCGACACCGCCGGCGATCTGAATGTTCTCGACGCCGGCCATGATCGCCATCGCACAGTCGTTGATCGCTTGCAGGCTCGACGCGCAGTTGCGGTTGATCGTCACGCCGCCAACCTCGATCGGCAGATCGGCCATCAGCGCGGCGATGCGGGCGACGTCGTAGCCTTGCTCCCCTTGCTGCTGCACGCAGCCCCAGCGGACGTCCTCGATGAGTTGCGGTTCGATGCCGGTTCGCTCAACGAGCGCCTTCAGCAGGCTTGCCGACAACTCATCAGCTCGCACGTCGCGGAAGTAGCCGCTGTCGGCCGAGGCTTTGGCAATCGGAGTCCGAACGGCATCGACGATAACGGCAGTGGGCATGGCTCGCTCCTTCGAGAGATCGGGCGTGGCGAGGTATCTCAAATCGAAAATCAAAAATCTGCAATCTCAAATTCAAAACCCCCGAAGTGAGCCGGTAAGCCGGGTTCTGTCGTGAGCGGTCATTCCTCTGGGACGACGATTGCTCGCCGCCTCAAGCAGCCGACCCGAGAGTCGTCCGGCGCGAACCGCGCCGCGTCGAGCGTTGCGAACCGAAGCTCGCGCGACTCGACTTGCTCTCTGCTTGGCCTTGCTTCGGGTGGGGTTTGCCGAGCCAGACCGGTCACCCGGCCTGCTGGTGCGCTCTTACCGCACCGTTTCACCCTTACCGCACCGTAGCCTTCGCGCGAGCGAACTCGCGGGCGCAACTTCGATGCGGCGGTTTATTTTCTGTGGCACTTTCCCTGATCTCGCGACCGGTGGGAGTTACCCACCACCCTGTCCTTTGAAGCCCGGACTTTCCTCGGCGAACCGCCGTGTCGCCGGACATGCCGGACGACTCAGCCAATCCACCGCGACCGCTTGGCTCACTTCGGGGAGTCGGATTGTAGCCATTCGATGTCCTGAGTTCGCGGAGCTCTCGCAAAGTGGCCGTCGAGATCGAGCGAGGACGACTTCAGATCGAGTAAAGAGCACACAGATGCGCATCAGGACGTCGCTGAATTTCTTGTCGGCAATTTGCTCACAACGTCTCCGAGACGTCGCGATCCCTGAGTCCCGCGCTGACAGCCAGAAATGCACTGAAGGCCGCAGAAACCGTGGGTGGTCGAGGCTCCGACGCGGGAGTTTCCAAGTCACAGGTTTGATCGACGTGGCTAGTTCCCAATCACTGGAGCAAGTCATTGTCTTGAATCAGCCTTTGACCTGCTTCGCGGCCAGCAATAGATTTTCACCGCTTTTCCTGACACGGCTTTGCTCGGCAGCGGGTATCGGCTGAGCAACGAAGCTTCCCACCTCGAAGAAGTCGTCGCGTCGGCAACCCTCGCCGAGGACACGAACATGATTATGGCCGAACACCAAGTGCTTGGCGAATTGATTCCCTGCGGCGGTGGCGACCCAGTCCCGCTGTTCAAGGGCAAGTTGTTGGTCGGGCGACGTTCGCATTGCGACATTCAATTGCAGTTCCCGAATGTCTCGTCGCATCACTGCGAGCTGGAATTCATCAACGGCTTCTGGCGAGTGCAAGACCTCGGCAGCAGCAACGGCATCAAGATCAATGGCGAGCGACTCGACTCGAAATGGCTGATGCCCGGCGATGTGCTCGCGATCGGCAAACATCGTTACGAGGTTCACTACTCGCCGCCGGATGGTCAGCGTCCGCCCGATGACCAGGAAGACATCATGTCTCGCGGCTTGCTGGAGAAAGCCGGCCTTGAGCGCAATCGCGAACTACCGCGCCGGCCAGCGTCCCCTTCGCCGGTATCAGCGCCGCCGCCACCACCTTCGAAGCGAACTTCGCCAGAGGATGACGAGGCGATGAAATGGCTGTCAGAGTTGTAAGCGGCGTGGCAACTCTTCAACCTGCGCACGCTTCGCCGTGACAGCTTGAATTCTTGCCCCGCGAAAAACTCTCATGCGTGACAAACGCAAAGTCCGTGTCGATTTTCGCAAGAACCGCGAGAAGACTACGCGCCTCGGCAATCTCGCTCGGCAAATGGGTGACGAGACGGCCTCGGACAATTCGCACGATCAACTCGCTGGCAGTGAACGGCTCTCCGGCAAGGGGCGGCTCAGCCGCCGCCGCACGATCATCGCCGCCGGAGGGGACGCCGACAGCAGCGATGGGCCACAGCGAGACATTGATGTCTCGAAGTGCCTCACCGGCCGGGTGCTCAGTTCCGCTGGACTTACCACCGTTGTTCGATGCGAGGACGGCCGCCGCTTTGAATGCACGATTCGCAAAGTTCTGCGGACCATGTCGCGCGATGAGCGGAACATCGTCATCACCGGCGACGAAGTCCTCTTTCTACCGACGAACATCGGCGAGGGCGTGATCGAACGAGTCAATCCGCGGCGTGGAGTGCTCGCGCGCGGCAGTCAGAACCGTGAGCACATCCTCGTTGCGAACATCGATCAAGTCGCGGTGGTCGTCTCCGCTGCCGAGCCGGCACTCAAGCCGCATCTCGTCGATCGCTTCCTCGTCAGCGCGGCGAAAGGGGAAGTCGGCGCGATCATCTGCATCAACAAGATCGACTTAATCGATCCGGCGGACCTGCAAATGCTCTGCGGCATCTACGGCCAGATCGGTAACGAGGTCATCTTGTTGAGCGCCGAACGCCGACTGGGACTCGATCGACTGCGGGCCGTCCTGCGAAATCGTCAGACCGTCATCGCGGGACAAAGTGGAGTTGGCAAGTCGTCGCTGCTCAACGCGATTCAGCCCGGCCTGAGCCTCCGCACCGGCGAGGTCAGCGACTGGACCAAGAAGGGCAAGCACACAACGCGCAACGCCGAGCTGTACGAACTCGAATTCGGCGGCTGGGTCGTCGATACGCCCGGCATCCGCCAAATGGAACTGTGGGACGTGCATCCCGAAGAAATCGAAGGCTACTTCGTCGAGTTCCGTCCCTTCGTCCGCTTCTGCAAATTCCCGGATTGCCGGCATCTCCACGAATCCGGCTGCGGCGTGCGATCCGCCGCCGCACGCGGCTTGATCTCGACGTTGCGGTACGAGAGCTATTGCAAACTCGTTCTCGGCGATGGTGACTGACTCCGTCGGAGTTCGGGAGAAATTTTCACCGGGCAAACGCACTCGCGGTTGCCGTCCCTCACCAAGGAAATCGTGATGACCACTCGACGAAGCTTTCTGAAAACCGCTGCGGCCGTTGCCGCCGCGACCTCATTGCCACGTTGGTATTTGGAGGAGTTGGCCACGCCGACCGCCCGCGCTGCTGACGATCAACCGGCAATCGCCTTGGTCGGTTGCGGCGGCATGGGCCGAGGTGATGCCAAGAACGCCTCGCGGTTCGGTCGAGTCGTCGCGGTGTGTGACGTCGATGACAAACAAATCGCCGAAGCCAAGAAGCAGTGGCCCGACGCCGAAGCCTACAAGGACTTCCGGAAGGTGATGGATCGCCAAGACATTCAAGCCGTGGTCTGCGGCACCGTCGACCACTGGCACACATTGGCCTCGCTGGCGGCGTTGCGGTCCAAGAAGGATGTGTACTGCGAGAAGCCGCTGACGCTGACGATTGATGAAGGCAAGCGTCTGGTGAAGGCCGTCAAAGAGACCGGCCGCCTCTTA
>CAZILR010000608.1:0-3925 GCA_964539995.1 uncultured Planctomyces sp. | reverse complement strand
ACACGGTCGTGAAGGCATACCGCGACCTGACCAGCGAAGGAATCCTCGAAGCCGTGCGAGGCACCGGCTTGAACGTGACCGAGGATGCGGTCGCGCATTGCGAGAAAGAGCGGCTCGCATTGCTGCGCGAACGAATTCGGCATGTCCTGGAAGAGGCTCACAGCAGCCGGCTGGAAGCGGACGAGATTCGCTCATTGGTCGAGGACGAACTGACGCGGCTGGAGCGGGCCACAAAAGGCAAACGAGGCAAGAAGGGAGCGGACGCATGAGCGAAGTCTTTGCATGGGATCAGGTCACGAAACGCTTCGGCAGCCAATTGGCTCTCAGCCGCTTCTCGCTGTCGTCGGAGCCAGGTTCGGTCGTGGCGCTGCTGGGGGACAATGGGGCCGGCAAGACGACGGCGATTCGGATTTTGCTCGGCCTGTTGGAGCCAACGAACGGTCGGTCGCACGTCTTCGGCCTCGACAGCCAGGCGAATGGGCAAGTCATTCGGCAGCGAGTCGGCTATGTCCCGGATCGTCCCGCGCTGTACGAGTGGATGACCATCGAACAAATCGGCTGGTTCGCCGCCGGATTCTACCCGGACGGTTTTTACCAGCGGTTCTGCGAGTACGTCGGCCAGTTCGGATTGCCGATCGACAAGAAAATCAAATCGCTCTCGAAAGGCATGCGATCCAAAGTCTCGCTCGCGCTCTGCATGGGGCACGAACCAGAATTGCTCGTCCTCGACGAGCCAACCTCCGGTCTCGATCCGGTCGTGCGTCGCGAGTTTTTGGAAAGCATGGTGGACGTCGCCGCTCGCGGCCGAACGGTGCTGCTCTCCAGCCATCAAATCGCCGAGGTCGAACGGATCGCCGACACGGTCGCGATCATCCGGCAAGGGGAACTATTGCTGGTCGAGCGGCTCGACAAACTCAAAGCCGAGGTCCGCGAAGTCACTTTGACCCTCAACAACGAGGCGACGACGATTCTCGACCTCGGCGGAGTGATCATCAGCCAGCAACAGCGTGATCGACAGTTGCGAGTGTTGCTGCGTGGTGGCGAAGACTCGCGATTGGCGACATTGCGTGACGAAGGGCAACTCGCGGAGTTCGAGGTGCGCCAGCCCACGCTCGAAGACATTTTTGTGGGCATCTTGAAATCGAACAACGACAAAAAAGACACGCTCCATTAGCCGTACCGCGACCGTGAGGGAGCGGTCTTGTGCGATGAATGCGACCGCTCCCTCACAGTCGCCGTACTGCTTTTTCTGAGGTTCGCATGTCAGCGACGCTTTCCAACTCGAACTTGGCGCACACCAAAGCGGAGGTGATTTGGTCGCGTGGCGGCGGCAGCTTTGGGCGGCTCGTCTGGAAGGAACTCAATGAGGCGGTCGTTATCTGGTGGGTGTTCGCACTCGCGACGGCTTGCTCCGCGTCGTTGGCTGATCGGCGAGCGATCGAATCCTTGCCGACGATGTTCCTTCACGCCGCACCGGCGTTGTTCGCGCTGATCTTTGGAGCGAGGGCGTTCGCTCGCGAGATCGAGGGTGGCACCTGGGAGTTGCTGAAATCAGTCGGCGCGCCGGCCTTCGACGTGGTCGGAAGCAAATGGCTGGTCGGTGCGATCGGCTCAGTGCTGATGACTGGGCTGAGCATCGCGCTGGCGACTGCGTTACGGCTGCCGCTGCGAATCACAGAACTCGGCGAGCCAACGGTGTGGTATCTGTTGGTGGTGTTGCTCTCACTGGCCGTGTCGCAACTCGTGTCGCAGCGGTCTCGGTTCGTTTGGGAGGCAATGGTTGTTTCAGGAGTAACGTGCGCGCCACTGTGGTGGCTGTGGGCAGCTTGCTTTGAGTATTTCTCTTGGCTGACAACTCGTTTCCGCAGTTCGTGCAACGCTGTGCTCAGTGCGGTGGCCGCTATCTTGATCGTTCTTTGGACGATGCAAGTGATGACCGTGAGTCGAGAATTGCTCGACCAAACCAGCATCGTCGAATCGCGACGCTGGTGGAGAGTCTTCTGGCGAATGTTCTGGAAAGAAGCCCTCTCGGTGCGGGACTTCTGGTTGGCGGTCCTGGGGATTTTGATCGTGCTCGACGTGTGCTTCTTCTGGTTATTTCGCGACTTCGCGGCTCGTGATAGCGTGATCGTCGCACTGGGCGTGATGATGCCGCTGCTGCATTCGCTGGGCTGCGGAGCGATCGCGTTCGCGCTGGAGCGAGAAGATGGGACGCAAGACTGGCTGCGACGCATCTCGGCTCCGGCCGGTGCCGTGTTCGCTGCGAAACTGTTGGTGAGTCAGGCGAGCATCGTCACGCTGACCAGCTTGGTCTTGTTGGGAACGCAAGCGGTCTTTGCTCCGGCGAATCGCCTCATCGATGACGGCTGCGCGACACTGTTGATGGCGGTAACGCTCAATGGAGCCGTCAGCCTGGGCGCTTCGCTGCTGACCCGGCGAGTGCTCCCCGCGATAATCTTGGCATTCGTGAGCGTCATGGCGATCGACTTCCCGTTGCTACTCAGCGGAATCGGTGCCGCCAACAAGGGGCAACCTTTTTGGGGATTCCCGCTTGTGATCTTGCCGTGGTGGCTGTTGGCCGGCACGGTGTTGTTGGCGATCGAATGGCGACTGGCGGATCGCTGGCTCAACGAGCGACCTTGGTGGCCGCGACGTTGGCGTGGCGAGACTCCGCGAGCGACACAATCGCGTGGGGCAGAGTTCTGGTTCGATTGGTCGTCGTCACCGGAGAAAAAAGTTTTTGGACGCCTGATCTGGCGCGAATGGATGGAGGCCAACGGCTGGCTCTGGGTGGCTCCGATGATTTTGGCTCCGTCACTGCTGTTTGGCGTTCAACGGGCTGGGCCTCGCACCTCTTGGGCGATCGAATACTTTGTTATTCCCGCATTTGGCCTCATGACATTCGGCTTATTTGTGCTGCCGGCGCTGTTGGGCGTGTGGGCCTTTCATCACGACCAGCGACAGGGATTGTTTCGATTCCTGGCGGATCGAGGTGGCTCGCCACGTCAGATTTGGTGGAGCAAGCAAGCCGTCTGGTTAACAATGGTCGTCGTGTTCGCCGGGCTGACAGGCACCATCACAGAACTTCAAGTGCCGTCTGCACACCAAAACGGGTTTGCTCCTGGTATGTTTACCGGCGTTGCATTGGTCTTCGCCTTGCAGAGCTACGCGGCTGGACAGGCGATGTCTCAATGGAACCACAGCGCCTTGATTTCGACATTTCTCGCCGGCGTACTCTCGCTGCTCCTTTGGGTGTGGACCGTGTTGCTGTTTCAGGAGGTTCGCGCCCCCTGGCCGTATCAGCTCGGAGCGGCGGCGATCCTGTTCTTTGCCAGTTGGAGGAGTTCACGCGACTGGCTGGAGGAGCGTTGGTCGTGGCGTGCGTGGCTGAGGATCGTCTTGAGCACCGTGCTGCCGTTCGTCGCGCTGGTGCTGCTGTTGGAAGTTCAAGGCTACCGAGTGTGGAACGTCCTGCGGAATTGGACGGGCTTTCGCTGAGCGTCCATCGGCCTATGAGACCAGCACGACGCGCCAGGGAGTGATTCAGACTAACATCACTCGCTGGCGCGTCGTGCTAAAACTGAAACGGCCTGCCGAGACAACCCTTCGGTCTCAGTAGTGCGACACCGGTTCTCCGTCGGAGCGATTGGCGAGACGGCGGTAGGTCGCTTGCTCGATATTTTGGCCGACGAATCGGATCGAGCCATCCCCCAGCATGAAGTGCGCTCCACCCGTGTGATGGCTGGAGAATCCACCAACGTGTTCGGTTGAGACGGGCTTGCCAGCCCCGGAGCCGTTCCCTTGCAACGGGAATTGGTATCGCAGCGAAGTCAGATTGAGGTTGATCGTTTCACCGGCATTTCGCAGAGTCGCACGCGAGCCGCTGATCCAAGTGACGCTCAAGCCGGGCGAATCGATCAAGCCC
>CAZILR010000607.1:0-3927 GCA_964539995.1 uncultured Planctomyces sp. | reverse complement strand
CACGCCGAAGATCAACAAAGACTCTGGCCGCGATCACTGGCCGAATGTCTTCACCTGCTTTATGGCCGGTGGCGGCATCAAGGGTGGCACGGTTGTCGGCACGTCCGACCAAGACGGCTACGAACCGGACAAGGATCCCGTGAAGGTCTCGAACCTGCACGCCTCGTTCTGCCACGCTCTGGGCATCGACCCGGACAAGAAGGTCATGACACCGCTCCAACGCCCGTTCAAACTGGTCGAGGACGGTGCGCCCATCAAGGAATTGTTCGCGTAAACGCGAATGGCCTTGGAGTGAAACCCCGTGAGGCAGGTGCAAGCCTGCCTCACGGCGTTTCTGACGAGTGATATGCGAGGTAATGACAGAAGTTGTTGAGCCTGCAAGCAAGTTACGGACGACTCAAATGGAAGAAATCAGTATCGGCCTTGCCTACGTCGAAGAATTTGACGGGCCGCATGTCGAGGAATTTCTCAACGAGGTCAAAGAAGCGGGACTTCAGCCAGTTGTTGAGGTTCGCGAAAACAGCCCGTACGCGGCACTCGAATGGGTTGTGCCGACGGCAATCGCCATTTATTTCGGAAAGCCGTTTATCGACGTCTTTCTAAAACGTGCTGCTGACGATCTGGCTGATGCCGTTTATCCAGCGATTAAGAAATCTCTCAAGAAGCTCGTGAAGCGGCTCTTCTTTGAAGCGCCAGTCGCCGTCACGGTATTCACTACGTCTGAGAAGAAGGTGTCTGATCCGAGTTCATTGGTCTTCTCGGTATATTCGGTTACCAAGACGCAGCACCGAATGAAGTTCATCTTCAACAATGAAATGACGGTAACTGATTGTGAAGCGTACGTTGAAGAACTATTTGAGTTGCTGGCATACCATCACGGCACGGAAGATGAGATGGACTCCCTCAGCCAGCAAATTGCAAACTCAAACATCCCGAAGCATCGAGAGGTCTATCTGAAGTTTGACCAAACCACTGCAACGTGGGCTGTCATCGACCCAATTAGATTTGTTCTAGAGCAACATCGACTAGAGTCAGAAGCGAAGGCTAATGAACTTGATGTAGCAGGCTAATGAGATTTCCGTAGTTGGTTCTTCTTTGGTGTGGTTACTCGACAACACAACCGCACAATCGGCACGAGGAACGACACGATCCGAATCACAGCTTTTACAGGGCTGGTAAGTACAGCCCTCGAATGCGACCTTGATGATCCAATGCGGTGCTGACACTCCGCATTCCAAAGACTGAACCGCAGGCTTGGATGCTTGCGACACGAAAGCACAGGGACGTGCGCGATCATGGATTATTCACATGCGTGCGTCTCGAATTGGTGCAGCGGTCATTTGTGGAGCGATTTTTTGTTGGTCGTGCGGTTCGTCGTGGAGCCAGGACGCGGCCAAGACGAATGAGGCTCCCGCGCTCAAAGGCTCGATCGTTGAAGATCGGGCCGCCAAGAAACTGGTCGAGGCCGGAGACGCTCGGTACGAGGCGGATGAAGTCTCGAAGGCGGTCGAGATTTGGCAGTCGGTGATCGAGCGATATCCCAAGAGCAAGGTGCGCTACGAAGCCTACATGCGGTTGGGGAATTTCTTTCTCCAGCGAGACCGACAATACGACAAGGCTCGTGCGCAGTTCGAGGCGGTCGCGGCGGAAGAGAACAAAGACGAAGAGCAGCGGGCCGAGGCGACGCTCAAGGCGGGGGTTTGCTTTTATGAGGCTCGCAACTTCGGCAAGTGCTTTCAGGTCATGCGAGATGTGATCGAGAAGTTCCCGGTCAGCAAGCAGGTCAACGAGGCGTACTACTACATCGGCCTCGGTCACTTCCAACTCGGCCACTACAGCCGTGCGATTCAGGCACTCGAAAAAGTCGGCACGACGCTGAGCAGCAGTGAAGACAAGGGCGAAAAACTCGAAGCGGGCAAGCGGCTGTTCGTGAAGATCGAGGATGCCGATTTGTCCGCGCTCGAACCAGGCCAGTCGATCAAAGTCGAATGCGTCGCGACCAGCGGTGACAAAGAAATCGTCGATTGTTTCTCGGTCGGCCGCAACGTGCGGATCGCACTGGGAAGCGTGCTGACAAAGCTCGGCAAGCCACAATCCGGCAATGGGACGCTCGAACTCAAGGGGGACGACACCGTTGAGGTCTCATACATCGACGAGCAAACGGCCGACAAGCAATTCAACCGCAAACTGCTGCACAAAGTCACGGTCGTCGGCAACGGGCTGCTGTCGATCACCGACGGTGCATTCAAGGAAACGCTCCGAGGTGTGGTGCTCGGCAAGACGGTCAACCTGCAAATCATTGACGCGGATCGTGATTTGACCGACGCGGCCGACACGATCAAGGCGACCGTCGAGGTTGTCCGCCCAAAGTCTGATGAAGAGATCGAGAACGAACTCGTCGAACTCAAGAAGTCCGGCAAGGCGGTCGCGACGGACGACGAAGGTGAGCCGAAGATCGAGAAGTTCAAGAAGGTGGATCGAGTCGAACTGACGCTGACGGAAGTCAAAGTCGAGAATCAATTCGAGCGAAAGCCGGTCGGAGATGACGCGACCGAGACTCCCAAGACAACGGCGGCGAATAGCGTTGGTCAGCCAAATACAACGGAAGGTGCTCCACCGACGAAAGGGGAGACGAAGCCGGCGGATGCCGCGAGTCCGCCCGCGGCGAAGCCAGTCGAGGACAATTCGATTCACTCCGGTGTGTTCCGCGTGACAGTCGCGTTGGCGAAGGCGGAGGAAGTCGTTTCGACTGACGATGCCTTGCAGGCATTGCCGGGTGACTTCGTGCGGCTGACGTACAAAGACGACAAGAACACGACGGTGGAAGCTCGGACGGTCACATTCGACGCGAAGGCGATTGAAGGAAATCTCGGCGGCGTGCGTGTCACCAAGGCGTTGATCTCTGATCGCGAATTGCGAGTGCAGACACAACTCAAGACGGCTCACGCGCTGACCAATATCGGCAACCGCTACAAGGAATTCGGTCTCAAGAAAAACGCCGATGCCAAGTATGAACAGGCGCTCGATCTGTGCGACGAGATCATGTCGGAAGCCACGAAACTTGGCGGTAAGTTGCTCGAAGAAACCTACGTCCAGTTGTGGAAGATCTACTACGAAATGGACAAGCTGGAGCTCGCCGCCGCGATGGCCGAGCGGTTGCAGCGGCAGTTCCCGGACAGCGGTTTTGTGGACGATGCGCTGTTGCAGCTTGCGGATGTGGCCCTCAAGCAGAACAACTTCAACCGCGCGATCGGCGTTTATCAGCGGTTGGTCAACATGCCGACCAGTCAACTCCGTGGTGAGGCTCAGTTTGGCATCGCTCAGTGCTACGACAAAATGGCCGAGCAACAAACTGCCGAGGCCGCGAAGGCTCAACTCTTCGACCGAGCGTTTCAGGAATACAAAAAAGTCTTCGACAACTTCCCGGAGTCGGGTCGAGTTGGCGAAGCAGTCGCTCAGATGGCGAACTACTACTACCGTCAGAAGGACTATGCTCGCGCGGTGGACATCTTCGAAACGGTGCTCGAAAACCATCCGGACGCGAAATTCCTGGACGTGATCCTGTTTAACTACGGCCGCTGCCTGTATCGCATGGACCGCAAGGCCGAAGCTCGCAAACGATTCGATCAACTCATCGGCGACTATCCGGAAAGCCCGCTCGCCGGTGATGCGAAGAAAATCTCGGAAGCGTTGAACAAGGCAGAACGCCCCGCAGCACCGAAGGGGAATTGATCACGACAGGAGGACATCATGGTGGCAGCCCTTGAACAATCCGAACTGGCGCGAGCGGCGACGGCGTTTTATGACTCGGAGCTGCGGACGACTTTGGAAGCCACGCATTTGAATGAGTTTGTTGCGATCGAGCCGGAGTCTCGGACCTACTACTTTGGGAAAACCTTGAGCGTGGCGATTCAAGCGGCGAGACGT
>CAZILR010000606.1:0-3928 GCA_964539995.1 uncultured Planctomyces sp. | reverse complement strand
GTTTGCATCGCGATCCGCAGAATCTCTTTGAGTTCGAGTGGTCCTTCCTGATCGATCCGTTCCTGTAACGACCCGCCCGCTACGAATTGCATGATGATCTTCGGCTGCGGACCGGATTCGTCGATCGCATGAATCGTGATGACGTTGTCGTGACACACCGCCGCCGCCGCTTGAGCCTCGCGAATGAACCGTTTCCGCGCGACGGCGTGATGAGCCAGATGCGACGCCAGCACTTTGACTGCGACGACTCGGTGCAGGCTCGGATCGTACGCCTTGAGCACCACTCCCATTCCGCCCCAGCCGACGACCTCGCTGATCTCGTGCTGACCGAGTTTGCCCAACAACTTCGGATCATCCACCGGCTGCAAGAAATCGAGCGTCCGCTGCGGATCGGCCGCCGGTTCACTCGACTCGCCCCCGGAACCGTCATCGGCCTTGAGCCGCTCCAAGGCCGCTGCCAGCTTCGGGTCGTCGTCGCTTCCGCTTTTCAGCTTTTCCGCCATCCCGATCCACGACTCGCCCCCGGCCGTCATTTGTCGCAAGGCCGCCTCACAGGTCCGGCACCGATCAACATGAGCCTGCGTCGCCGCGAGTTGGTCGTCGAGAAGCGTGCCGTCCAGCAATGCTCGCAAGGTGACGGCATCGGGACACGCGGCTTTGAGTGGGTCATCGGACATGGCATGAACTCGCAGGCGTTTGGAGCGTCGTAACGAACTCTGTCGATGGATACGAGCGACCGCGCGGGAGTTATCGCGAAAATGTAGCTCGCTCAATGTAGCCCTCACCGCTCTGCGTGAGGAAAGCCGTATGTGCCACCGACGTCGCCTCAACATTTGACGATCATCGCGAGATCGGCTGTCCTCACGCGGAGCGGTGAGGGCTACATTTCTCCGAGCAGCCACTTCACCTGCTCTTTCAGCCGAGCCATCACGCGACCCTTCGCGAGGTACACGGCCGCGACAGTCAGTTCGAGTTCTTCCGCAACGGACTTCCCGTCACGGCCCTCGACCGCCGTTTGCCAAAACGCGGACCACGTCGCCTCGGAAAAATCGCCGCGCACCTGCTGGGCCGCGAATTCCAGCAACTGCCGTTCGTAGGCCGCGTCCCATTCGGCTGAGTCAGATTCGGAGACAAGCTGCTCCGACGCCTGTCGCCACTGCGAACTATCGCCGCTGCCGCGCACGTCGCGAGCGGACGCTCGCCAATGATCGGTCAGCCGGTTCCGCACCACCGTGAACAGCCAGCCGCGAAACGAGCCGCGACGCGGATCGTAAATTAAACTCTTCGCCGCCGAGGCAACTTGCCGCAGCACGTCCTGAGTCAAATCGGCCGCGTCAGCATCTTGCAGCCCGCGCTTGCGGACGAAGGCATAAACCAGCGGAGCATACAAATCGACAAACCGCTCCCACGCCTCGCGGTCGTGAGCGTCTTTCAATCGAACCAGCAAGCTGGGCTGTGTCGGCGGAACGTGCGGCATCGTGTGCTCGGACGAAGATACGAACGACGATGAGGAATCTATCGCGAAAGCCTTGTGGCCGCGCTGTGCGCGGGTCTCCTGACCCCGCACCTGGCTGGACCGAAGGTCTCACAAGATGAGCCCGATAAAACAGGAGACCTACGGTCCACTGAGCGGCGAGGTCAGGAGACCTGCGCCGAGCGCGCGCTTTAGTCCGACGCGCTGCGTCGTCCCGGCCGATAGCCCTGCCCCGGACCATGCCGAGATTGCTTCTTCGACGTCTTGCCCTTCGCCGGGGACGAGCCTTTCGGTGGGATCGTGTGAACGAACTCGCCACGGAATTTCGAGTTGGCTTCTTTGCGGCGATTCTCCAGCGCCTCGCGCGGTGGCTTGTCAGGAATCAGGCTGTCACAGCCAGGACCGATCAGGTCTTGTCGGCCGGCTTGTTCGAGGGCCTTGCGGACCTCGAAGTAATTTTCCGGTTTGAAGAACTGCATCAACGCGCGTTGCAGCTTGCGGTCGCGCAAGTGCTGAGCGACGTAGACCGGTTTTTTCGTGAACGGGTCGATGCCGGTGTAGTACATCGCCGTGGCGACATCGAATGGAGCGGGGATGAAGTCCTGCACTTGATCGGGGCGATAGCCGTTGCGTTTCAGGAACACGGCCAGGTCGATCATCGCGTTCAAGTCGCTGCCGGGATGGCTGGCGATGTAGTACGGGATGATGTACTGCGTCTTGCCGGCCTTCTTCGACTCGCGATCGAAGACATCGGCAAACTTGTCAAAGTCATCACTGGCCGGCTTGCGCATCAGGTTGAGAACTCCGGTGTCGGAGTGCTCCGGGGCAACCTTCAAGTGGCCACCGACGTGGTGCCGAACCAACTCGCGCATGTATTCGGGTGAGCGTCGCGCGAGGTCCATGCGGATGCCGCTGGCGACGAAGACTTTCTTGATGCCAGGGACTTCACGAGCATCTTTCATCAGCTTGACCAGCGGCCCGTGATCGGTGCCGAGCAACTTGCAGATCGTCGGATGCACGCACGATTGCCGCCGGCATTTGGCTTCGACATCCGGTCGAGAGCAACGCATCTCGTACATGTTCGCGGTCGGGCCGCCGATGTCGCTGATGACTCCTTTGAACTGCGGATCGCGAGTCATCGTTTCAATCTCACCGATCACCGAATCGTGGCTGCGCGACTGGATGATCCGTCCCTGATGGGTCGTGATCGAACAAAACGTGCAGCCGCCGAAGCAGCCTCGCATGATCGTCACCGAATCCTTGATCATCTCGAATGCGGGGATCTTTTCTTTGTAGCTCGGATGCGGCCGCCGTGTGTACGGCAGCGCGTAAATCGCGTCCATCGCCGCTTGCGAAATCGGGAAGCAAGGTGGATTGCAGACGACGGCTTGCTTGTCGTGAAACTGGACCAGCCCCCGCGCGTTGTACGGGTTCGTTTCGTTGTGGATGAGCTTCGTGGCCTCGGCGAACGTCGGCTTGTCGGCACAGACGGCTTCGTAGCTGGGCAACACCAAAGTGGGGAGTGGGGAGTGGGGAGTAGGGAGTGGAAAAGTCTGTCCGAACTCTCCACTCACCACTCCCAACTCACCACTCTCCTTTGCTCCCAGCACATACGCCACTCCGCGCATGTCACGCAGATCGCGCACCGTCTGTCCGGCGTCGAGTCGGCGTGCGATTTCGAGAATCGTTTCCTCGCCCATGCCGAACGCGACGAGATCGGGTTTCGCGTCGAGCAGGATTGAGCGGCGGACTTTGTCGCTCCAGTAGTCGTAGTGAGCGAGCCGTCGCAGCGAGGCTTCGACGCTGCCGGCGATGACGGGCACGCCGGAGTATGCCTCGCGGGCGCGCTGACAATAGCCGAGAGTCGCTCGATCCGGCCGCAGGCCGATGCGACCGCCGGGTGAGTATGCGTCGTCGTTGCGCACTTTCCGGTTGGCCGTGTAGTGGTTGATCATCGAGTCCATGTTTCCCGCGCTAATCGCGAAGAATAGTCGAGGCTTGCCGAACGTCCGCCAGGCGTCGCACGAATGCCAATCGGGTTGGCTGACAATACCGACTCGAAAGCCGGCCGCTTCGAGGACTCGGCCAAGAATCGCCATCGCGAAGCTGGGATGATCGATGTAGGCATCGCCGGTCACGAACACGACGTCGAGTTCGTTCCAACCGCGATCACGAGCTTCGGCCATTGTCATCGGCAAGGGACGCGGACGGCGCGACGCTTCCTTCGGCGGATGCAACGCGGCTAAAGGGTCGGCATCGGGATGCTCGATAATCGGCAGATCAAGTTTCAGAGAAGGCATAGGCCAGAGAGTGTATGGGGCCGCTCGCAGGTCCGCATGGCCGCACTCGCCGGAATCGGGCGGGTTGCCAAAGTCCGTTCGCGTCGTATTATGTTTTCTAGCCCGGTGCCGCTTTGATGGGCTTGATTTCGGCACATTGCTTCATGTCGCACGA
>CAZILR010000605.1:0-3941 GCA_964539995.1 uncultured Planctomyces sp. | reverse complement strand
GTTTGTGGAACAGGTCAATCAACTGCAGGCGGTCGTACATGGCGGTCCTTCAAAGTTTTTCCGAAACCCCACCCCGCTTGTCGGGGTGGCTCGCGGGTCTTTTGCACTACTTGAACTTCCGCGGGGCAGTAGTGCAAAAACCCGCGAGCCACTGGGGCAAGCCCAGTGGGGTTGATCGACGTCAATCGACGTACACGAACTCGTTGAGATTGAACAGCGCGAGGCAGAGGTCAGCCAGCGCCGAGTCAGAGGTTAGAAACTGCTCGGCGTCGCGAACATCCTCAGCGGTCGGCTTGCGATTGAGAATGTGCCGATAGGCTAACTCGATTGCGACGCGCCGATCGGAACCCGTGCGATTCTCGATGTTCTCGGCCAGATGCCGCGCAGCCACAACCGAGTCGTCCGCGTTGAGCAGCAGTAGCGCTTGCGGTGCAATCGTCGAAACATTGCGGCGCGGACAACTCGCGTTGCTGTCTGGCTTGTCGAACACCTCGAAGATTGGGTATCGCAGATTGCGTCGAGCGAACAAGTACACGCTGCGACGTCGATGTTGATCGACTTCTGGAGTGACCGGCCATTGGCTCTTGAGCAATGTGCGGACGAGTTCGTCCGGCAGCGGCGGCCGAAAGCCCGGCCCGCCCGGTTGACGATTGAGTTCTCCGCTGGCCGCGAGTAGTGCGTCGCGGATCGCCTCGCCATCAAGCCTTCGTCGCGGGAAGTGGGCGAGCAGTGCCTCCGTAGCTTGGACGCCCCCGTCCGAGCGCTCGGACGAGGGCGTCCAAGCTACGGATTTCGACGCCTGCCGATAGACGCTCGATGTCACGATCAGGCGATGCAGCCGCTTGCGGCTCCAGTCGAGCCGTGGCAACTCGGTGGCCAGCCAGTCGAGCAATTCCTCGTGCGTCGGCGAAGTGCCCATCACGCCGAAGTCGCTTGATGAGGCAACGAGACCAGTACCGAAGTGACCTTGCCAGATGCGATTGACGAGCACTCGCGTTGCCATCGAGTTGTCCGGGCGAGTTAGCCAGTTCGCGAGCGACGAACGTCGTCCGCTGCTCTTCGCGTCGGCGGCCGGCAAAGCAATGGCATCATTCGACACGTTGGCGATGCGTGGAAACGCGGCTTGCAAGATCGGGCCGGGGCGGCGGAAGTCGCCTCGCTCGAAGAGGCGACTGGCCGGTGTCTTGGCAGACTTCTCGCGCATCACTTGGCCGAGTTGCGGATGGGTGTCGAACAGCGGTTCAACATCGAAGCAGGCTCGCAGGCGGTAGAAGTCGGCTTGGCTGATGGGGTCGTACTTGTGGTCGTGGCACGCGGCGCAGCCCATCTGCAAGCCGAGGAACACTGAGCCGACCGTTGCGGTCATGTCGTTGAGGAACGTGTGCCGCCGCTCTTCTTGCAGGTTGATGTCGGGCATGTCCGGCCCGCAGAAGAGGAAGCCGGTCGCGATCAACGCGGACTCGTCGCCGGGCCGCAGTTCGTCGCCGGCAAGCTGCAAGCCGATGAACTCGTTGAGCGGCAAGTCGCGGTTATGAGCATCGATCACCCAATCGCGAAACCGCCAAGCGTTCGGCCGCACATGATCGTGCTCGAACCCGTCGGTCTCCGCGAAGCGAGCGACATCGAGCCAGTGCTGCGCCCACCGTTCCCCGTAACTCGGCGACGCGAGCAGCCGATCCACCAACCGCTCGTACCAATCGGGCGATTCGTCGGCAAAGACTTCGTCCTGAAGCTCCAAACTCGGCGGCAACCCCGTCAGATCAAAGCAGACCCGCCGCAACAGCGTTGCTCGATCAGCCTCACCCGCCGGAGCCAGTTTTTCTTTTTCGAGCCGCGCGAGAATGAACCGATCAACCGCCGTGCGGCACCAGTTCGCGTTTTGCACGGCTGGCAGATTCGGACGACTGAGCGGCTGAAACGCCCAATGACCCCGCTCCGAGTCAGTGATCGGCGGTTCAATGAGAGTCTCTTCTGCCGCCGCGGCCGCGACGATGAGCAACGTGATGACGAAAAATACTCGCATAGTCGACTCGCCGCTCTTGTGATAAGTCGTCTCCATGTCAAGAGCCGAAATGAGGCTATCCGCCTTATTATGACCGAGCAACACTCAGACGCGCGACGCAGCCAGAGCTGGTTTCAGTTGTCACACGCCTTGGCCGCTTTGTGCTGGTTAGGGATGCAGTGGAATTCGCATCGTCAGAAAGTGCCAAGTCTTCAACGCGACGAATCCGAGGTACAGCCAGTATCCGAACTTGTTGGCGCGGTAGAGCCAATTCCAAATCGGGTGAGTACCGAACCACCTCAACCACTTCGAAGGAGTGACGGGCTCTGTTAATGAAAATCGAACTGGGACACCGCTGATTCGCTCGGCAGCTTCAAGATCGTATGTTTTCCAAAGCAATCGGAACCGCACGACGTTGTAGAGAAGAATCAGGATTGAGAGGGTCAACCAACCCCAGTTCGGATTAAAGCCGCTCTGCCAATCAGCACCCGCGTTGACGAAGTACCGAGAGAGTGCGAGATACAGTGGAACCGTGTTCGCCGCATCACCTCCAAATTTTGCATCCGCCCAATGGCTGACAAGAAACCATATGTAGGGGGCCAGAAACACAGCGAGCGAAAGCAAATGTAGGAATCCGACAAGCCCAGAGAATTGTTTTCGGAGGTCTGCGACGTCATCACGAATGACCATGTCCATCCGGTTCCCGATCGTCAGACCGGACTCCTCGGACAAACAAGCGATCGTGTACCTATCGATGCGCCAGTTCTTGGTGGAATCGAGTGTGTTAAGCCGCGTTAGGGCGTCAACTTCGACCGCGCGAAAATCGGCATTCACAAGATTTGCTTGTGAAAGATTGGCCCCTCGAAGGTCGCATGCGAAAATGGAAGCACCGTTTAGTCGGACGTTGACCAGTTCCGTATTCCGCAGGTTGCAATTTTTGAATTTGCTACCGATCAGATTCGAGTCGCGCAGACTCTGAGGCCCCCTGCACTCGGTGAACTCCGCATTTCGTAAGTCCAATCCATTCGTCCCCCAACCGATGAAATCGCACTTCAGAAACTCGCAGCCTCTAAATTCATGACCTTGTGAATCCTGAAAACAAGGCAGATCGCGAAACGTAATCTCAACAAAAGTTAGCCCATTGAATCGAATCGCCCCGGAACTCGTTCGCGACGGAGGTTCAACAGGAATTTCAGAGAAACGCAGTTTAAGGAATGATTTCCAGTTCGCTTGCGTGACGGTGTCCAATTTGAACCCGCTGCTCATTGCATTGAGTTTGTCGACCCACTTCGAGACCTCCGGGCTTGCAGGCTCAAATGGAGTTTCATCACTGTGCATTTCAGTTATTACTCCACCGCGAACTCATGCACTGTCACTTAGCGATAGGTTTCGCCGGGCTTGAGGTGCAGGAGTCCCAACCTACTTTTCGCGGATCAGGATGCTGGCGAACTGGATCGGATCGCCGTGATGCTGCAAGGCGATGCGGCCGCGAGCGGGGATTCCGGGAAGCTGCACGTTGTCGATGACGGTCTCGCCGTTGAGCACGACGGTCGTGCGGTCCCCCTTCATCGTGATGTGAAAGCGGTTCCATTGGCCGATTGGCTTGTCGGCGCGTTTCTTGGGAATGCAGCCCGTGCGAACTTCGGCCGGCATCGACTTGTCGAGTCGATAGCCTCGAATCTCGCCGCTGCCGATTGGGCGGCACCACATGTTGATCTGCGACTTGTCGTTGCCGCGCAGATAGATGCCGCTGTCGCCCGCGTCGGCGAACTCTTCTTCCTCCGGGCCTTCGTCGCCGTTCGGTTGAATGACCGGCCGCTTGCTCGTCTTTGGCTTGCCGGTCCACTTCCAGTCGCAGATCAACTCGAAGTCGCCGAACTCTTTGTCGGTCCAGAGGTGTCCGGCATCGGCGGGACCGGTCCCTTTCGCTTCGCTCTTG
>CAZILR010000604.1:0-3956 GCA_964539995.1 uncultured Planctomyces sp. | reverse complement strand
TGATCGCGACATACTGTCCAGACAACTTGTCGAGCTTGGTGGAGCGCGCCGCTTGTTCGATCAGTCGGATCGCTTCAGGGACTTTGTCTTTGGTCGCCAGATGGATGCCGACTCGTTGCAGCAGCAGAAAGTCATCCGGTGTGAGTTCGACCGCCTTCAAGGCATAGTTCATCGCCTTGTCAGCTTCATTCAGTCCGAACGCCAACGGGATCAACGCGCGATAAACCTCGACCGCACCGGGGTCGATCTGCACGGCCTTTTCGTAGGCTTCGAGAGCGGCTTTGAATTCCTCACGTTGTTCGAGGAACCGTCCCTTCATGAACCAGCCCATCGCGTCGATGCGTTTTTGGCCGTCGGCGTCTCGCTCGCGAGCGGGCTTCAGTTTTTCGGGCTGCTCAGGTGGCTGCGCGACGTCGAGCCGGAAGTCGCTACGGCGGAAAAGCCGGTGCGTGGCGTCGCTCGGTGCAAACTCGTCTTGCGCCAACTGCCTGGAGGCCGACGCGGGTGAAATCCACAGGAGCATTCCGCCGAACGCGATGCTCAACACCAAACCAATTCGTCTTGAGAACCCGATCCTTCGTGGCGGTTGTGTCATGACCTGCTCTTCCCTGGAATGGCGACGAAATTCCGAGCGTGACTCGAACGCAAATTCGCAGGACGGATGATAGCGAGCGACCGGATTCCGACCAAACCTCGTTTCCCGACGTGGCGGCTGTGGCTCGCGTCCAATCAAGGATCGGGTGAAACCGGTCAGCGTGGTTTCTTCTTTGCGACGCTAGGCTTGGCCTTGGTCACTGGTTTCGCCGCAAGCTTGGCTTTTGGGACCGCCTTCTTGCTGGCAGCGGGTTCGATCTTTGCTGGTTTCTTCGCGGTGCGCAGCAACGCTTCGATCCGAGAAAGCATGTCGTCGAGATCAAAGCCCTCTTCCGGCGGCTTTGTCTTGGAGAATGTGTGCGTCAGACGCTCGTCGAGAGCGAGGCAGCGGCTGTACTCGCAGAACGTGGCGGTATCGGCCTTCATCACTGCGGACTTCAAACAGTCCGCGGCTTCCGCCGCCGAAGAATGAGGCGGCGCGAGCCCCAACCACACCGTCGCGTCGCGCAGCCGATCATCCACCGGCACCGTGTGTGCGCCGAGTGACTTTTGCAACGTGTAGAGCTGGATGAACGAACTCAGAAAACGAATCTTCTGCAATTGCTTTTCAGCAAGCTCCATCGTCTTGCGACGCAGTGGCTCGAAGTCGAAGTCGAAGTTGATTTCAAACACATATTGCAGGACGGCTCGCACACGAGCCGCGCGCGCATCCGGCTCGGACATCCCCTCGAAGCACTCGGCCAACTCGGCGAACGTGCTGACGCGGATTTCGTTGTAGTCGTGGAACGACTCGTGCAGCCGCTCGAAGGCGGCGTCGGCATGTTCCTGCGTCGCGTTCTCAAGGCAGACGGCGTACAGCATCGTCTCCAGTACCGCCTTGTCTTTTTTGTGGCTGGCGGGCTTGTAGTGCTTCTTCAACAGCGTGACGAGCTTCTTGCAAAGAGAATGCAGGTCGGACGCTTTGGTCTTCTTGACGACGGCCATGAGCAACGTGCCTGTGGGTTCGGAGTGTGTTCGGAATTCGCGAAATCAGGTTGGCCAGTTGAGTTCAATATCACTCAGCCGGCCGGAGGGTCATCATTGTCTTCGAGTACTTCGGTGTTGTCGGCATCTGATTCATCATCGGCTGGTTCGGTTCCATCGTCTTCGGTTTCGATCGCGGTCGCTGCGGCTTCTAGAAAACTCTGCGACGTGGCCGTCAGGTGATCGAGCCAGTTCGGCTCCAGGACAAACTTGAGGATCGGGGTGTATCGGGTTTCCAGTCGCTCGGCGATTTTCGATTGCAGGAATCCGCGCGACGATTCGAGGCCATGCAGGGTGAGCGACTGGACTTTCGCATCACCGCGCACGCCGACTCGCACTTTACAGGCCTTGAGGTCGTCGGTCGTCTCGACATTCAGGATCGTCACATTCTTCACGCGCGGATCGCGCAGCTCGAACAAGATCGCTGAGCTGAGCGCTTCCAGGATGGCTCGATTCACTTTGGCAATCCGGCGTGATGGCATGGGGAAAGTCCGAAACTCGAAATCCGAAACCCGAATTGAAAACAACCGATTCCCGAAATTCGGGTTTCGAGTTTCGGGCTTCGGGCTTCATCAGTCGATGGTCCGTTTCACTTCCTCGATGCGATACGCCTCCAGCAGGTCTCCTTCTTTGACGTCGTTGAAGTTTTCCAATCGGATACCGCACTCCATGCCTTCGCGCACTTCTTTCGCGTCGTCTTTGACGCGTTTTAATGACGCGAGGCCGTAATCGTTGAGAATTTTTTGATCGCGAATCAGCCGCACGCGGCTATTGCGTTCAATACTGCCGCTCAAGACGCGACAGCCGGCAACCGTGCCCACTTTGCTGATCGCAAATGTTTGCAACACGATCGCGCGGCCGGTCGAGACTTGCTTCTTCTCCGGCGTGAGCAATCCTTCGAGCGACAATTTGATCTCGTCGGTGACTTGGTAAATGATGTCGTACCGACGGATATCGACTCCTTCATTTTCCGCGAGCTGCGTTGCGCGGTCTTCGGCGATGACGTGGAACGCGACGATGATCGCGCCCGACGCACTGGCCAGATACACGTCACTTTCATTGACCCCACCGACGGCCGTGTGCAGCAGATTGATCTTCACTTCCGGGTGATCGAACTTGCCCAGCTCATGCTTGAGAGCCTCGATGGAGCCAGGCGTGTCGGCCTTGATGATCAGCGGCAATTCTTGAACCGCCCCGCCCTGAGCCGCGATGAGGATGTCCTCCATCGTGCGTTTGCGCCCACGCGACGACAGCGTCAGGGTGCGACCACGTTGCTGACGGATTTCTGCGATCTCTCGTGCGGCGTCGAGGTCGTCCAGAACGAAGAATTGGTCGCCAGCGTTCGGGACAAGATCAAGTCCCGCGACTCGGATCGGCGTGGATGGCGGAGCCTCGGTAATCTCTTCGTCGTGCTCGTTGTACATCGCGCGGATATTTCCGTGCGATCCACCGCACAGCAGGATGTCGCCGACCCGCAGTGTTCCGTTCTGGACCATCACCAGTGCAATTGGGCCGCGGCCTTCGTCGCGGAACGCCTCAATGCACACGCCAACCGCCGAGCGGTCGGGATTCGCTTTGAGTTCGTGAACTTCCGCCGTCAGCAACAGCAACTCCAGCAGTTGGTCGATGCCGTCACCCGTCAGGCCGGAGGTGCGGACCATTTCGATGTCGCCGCCCCACTCCTGCACGAGCACGCCATGCGTTGCGAGATCACTGAGGACTCGCTGTTCGTTGCGGTCAGGCAGATCGATTTTGTTGAGCGCCACGACGATCGTCGCATTCGCGGCTTTCGCGTGTGCGATGCACTCGATCGTCTGCGGCATGACGCCATCGTTGGCCGCAACCACGAGAACAATGATGTCCGTGCAGTTGGCTCCGCGAGCGCGCATCTCACCGAACGCCGCGTGGCCGGGAGTATCGACGAACGTAATTTTGTGGCCGTTGTGATCAATCTGGTAGGCGCGAACGTGCTGCGTGATGCCGCCCGCCTCGCCTGCGGCGACGTTGGTCGAGCGAATCTTGTCCAGCAGCGTCGTCTTGCCGTGATCGACGTGCCCCAGGATCGTGACGATCGGCGGCCGAGTGACCAGGCTTTCGGCGGGATCGGCGGCAAGCAACGCATCCTGCAGTTCCTCTTCGAGGTCTTTCTCGCGAAGGATGGTCAATTCGACACCGACTTCCATCGCCAGTTCGAGCGCGGTCTCTTCGTCGATCGTGTCGTTGATCTGAACCATCTTGCCCTGCTTGAACAAGATGCTCATGAATGTTTTGACCGGCCGTCCCATCGCTTCAGAAAGCGTGCGCAGCGAGATCGGGACATCGACTTCCGCGTGTGATTT
>CAZILR010000603.1:0-3969 GCA_964539995.1 uncultured Planctomyces sp. | reverse complement strand
GTCTGGTCGCGGCAAGGTCTATCTGCATCACGACCGAGTCAAGCGCCGGATCAAAGCTCGACCAGCGGCGCGGATCGCGGCGACGTCCAACGCCGGAGCGATCCCAGACATCGGCTCGTACCGAGTCGTCGCTGATCCCGATGGTGTGGTCGTTGGCACAATCGACGAAGACTTCGCGGTCGAGAGCCAAGGGGGCGACATCTTTTTGCTCGGCTCCACGTCGTGGCGGTTTCAAGGCATTCGCGGACTGGACGTCGTCGTCACCGACGCGGGCGGAGCGCCACCGACGGTCCCGTTCTGGCGCGGTGAAGCGCCAGGGCGGACTTGGGAGTTGTCGGAGGAGGTGTCGCGGTTGCGGGAAGAGATCGAGACTCGGCTTGCGGCCCACGACGTTCCCCTTCTCCCTTTGGGAGAAGGTGGCCGAAGGCCGGATGAGGGATCCATTAGCCAAGAGACTTCCGCGACATCAGACGACTCGAAATTGCGACAGCCGCACGATCGTGAGTCAAACGCTGGTGGCTCCCTCACCCTACCCCTCTCCCAAGGGGAGAGGGGACCGGACGGAGCGTCACTTACCGAGTGGCTCATTGCTGAAACGTATTGCTCCGAGTGGGCGGCTGAGCAAATCGCGAACTACGTTGCCTCGCAGAAGGCGGCGATCGGCGTGATTCCGAGTCAAAAGAAAATCGTTTTCGAGCGGTTCTTCGATGAGTCCGGCGGAATGCAGATGGTCGTGCATGCTCCGTTTGGAGCGCGAGTCTGCAAGGCGTGGGGACTCGCGATGCGGAAGCGCTTCTGCCGCTCGTTCGATTTTGAATTGCAGGCGACAGCGGATGATGATGGATTCATTTTGTCACTCGGCCCGCAGCATTCGTTTCCGTTGGAGAGCATGTTCCCGATGCTCAATCGCGAGAACGCTCGCAATTTGCTGGAGCAGGCGATCCTGCAAACGCCGTTGTTCCAAACTCGCTGGCGTTGGAACATGAACCGAGCGCTTTTGGTGTTGCGGATGCGGAACGGACAGAAAGTCCCCCCTGCTCTGCAACGGTTCCGTTCGGACGATCTGCTGACGGCCGTGTTTCCGAAGCTGACCGGCTGCCAGGAGAACATCGTCGGCGATCACGAGCTGCCCGATCATCCGCTCGTCCAGCAGACGATGCACGACTGCCTGACCGAAGCGATGGACCTCGCCGGCCTGCATCGAGTGCTCGACGAGATCGAAGCGGGACGGATCGAACTGATCGCCCGCGATACACGCGAGCCGTCGCCGTTCTGCTACGAACTGCTCAACGCAAACCCGTATGCGTTTCTTGACGGCGGCGAGATTCAGGAACGTCGTGCGCGAGCGGTCGCGAACCGTCGCACGCTGAATCCTGACGACGTGCGCGATTTGGCGAAGCTCGACCCGGCGGCGATTGAGCAGGTTGTCCGCGAGGCTCAGCCACTGATCCGCAACGCCGACGAACTGCACGACGTTCTGTTGAGTCGCTTCTTCGTGCCGGTCGTCGAGTTCGTGGGGCAGGTTTTCAACCTGCCCGGACAGAGAAGCGGGCAGGATGAAAACCTGCCCCACGATCGTTGGTTCGCCGAACTCGTGAGCGACTGCCGAGCGACGACGCTCGCGCTGCCGAATGGTCAACTGGCTTGGGTCGCCGCCGAACGTCTGCCGGCGATCAAAGTCCTCTTCCCCAATGCCGCGATTGATCCGGCCATCGAGGCTCCACCCGGAGTCCGAACCGAATGGGAAACGACCGATGCGCGAGTCAGCATTCTGCGCGGCTGGTTGGAAGTCTGCGGCCCGATCACTGCGGAAGAGTTGGCGAAACAAACGACGTTTTCGGAATCGCAAGTCTCTGCGACGTTGGAGGCGATCGAAGGCGAAGGGGTGGTGCTGCGCGGGACGTTTCGGGGAACAGCACCGAGTACCGAGTTCCGAGTACCGAGTGAAGAGGATGCAGGAGCAACCGCACTCGGAACTCGGTACTCGGTACTCGGTACTTCCTCCGAATGGTGCCACCGCCGGCTGTTGGCTCGCATCCATCGGCTGACGATCGAAGGATTGCGGCGGTTGATCGAGCCGGTCGATGTCTCGACGTTCTGGCGATATCTCGCGCGGCGTCAGGGGATCACCGGGAGCGACCGGCGCACCGGCTCGAACGGTTTGTTTGAAGTGCTCGCGATGCTGCAAGGACTTGATCTTCCCGCGATCGCGTGGGAACGGGACATCCTGCCGGCACGCGTCGAAAATTATCGGCCGGAATGGCTCGACGAATTATGCCTCGGCGGCGAGGTCGCGTGGGGGCGGCTGTATCCGCCGCGCGTCGATCCCGACAAAGCGAAGCCGATGTCCGGGGTAACGCGCGTCGTGCCGGTGTCGCTGTTTCTGCGAGGCGACTTGCCGTGGCTGGATGGAGAGGAAGTTCCGAGTTCCGAGTTCCGAGTTCCGAGTAGGTTGCAATTGAGTTCCTCGGCGGAAGACCTAGCGGCATTGTTGCGGAAGCGCGGAGCGATGTTCTTGACGGACTTGCTGCGCGAGAGCCGGTTGCTGCCGGCGCATGTCGAGGACGGTTTGGGCGAACTCGTCTCGCGCGGCTTGGTCACAGCCGATGGATTCGCCGGACTGCGACAACTCGTCAGCGATGCGGCTCGGAGCGCGCCGGGCGGTGCGTTCCGGCGGCGGCCGGGCCTGCTGCGTCAGCGCGCCGCGATGGGATCGGCGGGACGTTGGTCATTGTGGCGCGAAGTTTCTGCAACCAATGCCCACTCGGAACTCGGAACTCGGAACTCGGAACTGTCCCGCAACGAAGTCGTCGAGCAATGGGCGTGGCAGCTCTTGCGGCGTTGGGGGGTCATGTTCAAAGACCTATTGGCTCGCGAATCGGGTGCGCCGTCGTGGTGGGAGTTGTTGCAGGTTTATCGACGGCTGGAAGCTCGCGGCGAGATTCGTGGTGGGCGATTCATCTCCGGCGTGGCGGGTGAGCAATTTTCGATGAGCGAATCAATTCGGCAACTGCGGTTGCTGCGCGACGCCGAGAAGACTCACGAGTTTGTGTTGCTGTCGGCCGCTGACCCGCTGAATCTTGTCGGAGTGCTCGACGACCAGCCGCGAGTGCCGTGCATCGCGCCGCATCGAATGGTCTACCTCGACGGCCGTTGCGTCGGGACCAAGATCGCGGATGACGTCTGGCTGTCTCCGACTCTGCCGGATGACTCGAAAAGCTGCGTCGTCGATCTGCTGCAACGTGGCCGGGCCGGCTGCGAGTCGCCTTCGGCAATTCCCAAGCCAAGAGATCGAGAATCGCCGTCGTTACGGCCTGCATCATTGGCGAGAACTCCGCGACAAACCGCTCGACGTTAATGGCGGTCGGCATTCGCGGTCGCGATGATGTGCGTGGAAGGTGTTGGGTCATGCGGGCGATTGATCGCAAATTGGTGCGCGACGTGTTCCTGATGAAGGGGCAGGTGCTGGCGATCTGCGCGGTGATGGCCTGTGGGGTGGCGACGTTCGTGATGTCCACCAGCGCGATGGTCTCGTTGCAGGGGACGATGGACGGGTTCTACGCCGACAATCGGTTCCCGCAGGTGTTCGCCAGCATGAAGCGTGCTCCGCTGACGTTGGCTGAGCGGATCGAAGAGATCCCCGGAGTCGCCCGCATTCAGACGCGTGTCGTGGAGGAAGTGACACTCGACGTCCCGTCGTTCGCGGAGCCGGTGGCCGGGCGGTTGGTCTCGATTCCGGAACATCCGCAGCCGACCGATTTGTGCTCGCTGTTTCTGCGCAAAGGGCGTTTCATTGAATCGCGGCGTGACGACGAAGTACTCGCCAGCGAGGGGTTCGTCAAAGCTCACAAGCTGCAACTCAACGATCAAATCTCGGCGGTCATCAACGGCAAGAAAAAGAAGCTGCGGATCGTCGGCATCGCGCTGTCGCCGGAGTACGTCTACCAAATCAAGTACGGCCAGCTCGTG
>CAZILR010000602.1:0-3970 GCA_964539995.1 uncultured Planctomyces sp. | reverse complement strand
CACTGACGTTTCAAGACAAGATGTGGTTCATGGGGGGCTGGTACAACGGCCGCTTGCCTGGGCACTCGGCCAGCAACGAGGTCTGGTGGTCCACCGACGGTGCGAAGTGGGAGCAAGCGACCGCGAAGGCGGGTTGGACGCCGCGCATCGCGGCGGCGGTCGTCGAGTTCAAGGGGCGCATGTGGATGCTCGGCGGGACTGAGAACTACTACTTTGGCGACGACAGCAGTTTGAAGAACGACGTCTGGTCCTCGGCCGACGGCAAGGAGTGGAAGCAGCACACGGCCAACGCTGGCTGGTCGCCGCGAGCGTATCACCAGGCGGCAGTGCTCAACGGCAAGATGTATGTCTTTGGCGGCGGCAACTACGTCCCGAAATATCACGGAGTCAACGACGTCTGGTGCTCGGAAGACGGCGAGCATTGGGCGCAGCTCACCGAACACGCTGGCTGGTCGCCGCGTTTGTGGTTCTCGTCGGTCGTGTACCGCGATCACATTTGGGTGCTCGGCGGCTGGTCAAACAATCCGTCCAAGAATTGGGGCGACGTCTGGTATTCCAAAGATGGCAAGGACTGGACGCAGCTCAAGTCCGACGTGACTTGGAAAGAACGTCACGAGCACTCGGCCTACGTCTTCCAAGACAAGATTTGGCTCGCCGGTGGTCACGCGCAACCGCTCAGCAGTGAGGTGTGGTCGCTGGAGTTGCCGAAGGATTTTGGGAAGTAGCCAACATGCCGCGCTCGGCGCGGGTCTCCTGACCCCGCCGTTCGTTGGGCCGAAGGTCTCCCCTGACCCTTGTGACTGACGATGCGCCGTGGAGACCTGCGGTCGGCGAAGCGGCGAAGTCAGGAGACCTGCGCCGAGCGCAAAAGCACGAGCACCGGCCACGGGCTGATGGCGGCGAGTTGCCGAGCTTCGTCCTCGGTCGGCACGAACAGCAGAACGTCGTCGCGGCCAGCCTCGGACAAATCGAGATCGTTTGGCACACGCCATTCGGATTCCTGAGTCCAGTCGATGGTTTTGGCTCCGCGACGCGAGCGAGTCGTCTTCAACTGGAAGAACGCACGTTCGGATTCCGACAGGGAAGGCCACAGGTCATCGTCGCCATAGATCACAGGTCTGGCCCCGCGTGCTTGCAACCACTCGCGACGCAGGCAGAGGCCGTAAGCTTCGCAGTCCCAGCGGCCGCGATGCGCGCGGAACGTGCGTTGCTTCGTCAATTCGAGCAACGGATTGGCGGAGAAACTCACCACGGTCGCGTCGCCGCGAATCCCTGTGGCGGACGCGATCAGCCGTCGCTGCTGTACGATTCGCGACAACGCGGCGAATGCCGAATGGCTGGTGGCCTCTTTCCGCAGTAGCAGATCGTCGATGAAGTCCATCTCGGATTGATCGGGCCAAGGGCCGTCTTGTCGCCGGGTCCAATGCACGAAGTAATCTCTGTCAGACCAAGGCATGTCAGTCAACGTGGGGCACGTTTCCAACGTGCCCGTCCCTTGCGACGTTGCAAGCACGTTGGAAACGTGCTCCACGAACAGCCACCAGCCGACAGCTCCGAGCGACTGCAATTCGGCGGCGACTTCGGGAGGAACCAGTGCCTCGCCGAGAGCCAACCACACGGAAGCAGTCGGCCATGTGGAGTCGGACAACCTCGCCCGCAAGAGTTGATGCAGATTCCCGTTCGGCCGCACCTGCAACGCGAAGACTTGATCCGCAGCGGCGATCAGCACGCGGTCGCTGAGCGGCAATGAATCTTCCCCCCACCGGGCTTGTCCCGGTGGCTCGTTGGTCTTTGCACTACGCGAAATCGCTGGCAGGTCCGAGTCGTGCGAAGACCAACGAGCCACCGGAGCAAGCCCGGTGGGGGAATTCTCGCAGACGCTGAGCGGCGACACGAACACGTCCGATCGTGAGACGTCTGGCTCTTCGACATCCTGCGCGAGGTAGCTTCGCCAAAGCTGACGTCGCAAGCGGGTCAGCCAATCGACCAGCGTGCGGCGTTCGTCGAGATGCACTCGCAGACGACGAAGGCCGAACAGGATGGCCGCTCGTTCGAGAAACCGATCGACCGTCGTGCCAGAAGCGGTCAGCAACAGGTCTCGCTGGGGATCGAGTTTCGCCGTCGCCGAACGGAGGACCGCGAACCAATCCGGCCGCTCGTCGATGGCTCGGCCTAATCGCGAGCTGACCCAGGCGACTTTGCGTCCTTCGGGAAGACCGCTCGGCCACCACATCAATCGCGGCCCCAGCCAGCGCTCCAACGGCCGAGCTTCACACTCCGGCCAGCCGAGTGTCAGCTTGGCTCCGCACTGCATCGCTTCGTCCAACACATCCGCCCAAAGAAGGCGCGGATCGCTGTTCGCTTTGGTCTTGCTGGTTTTGAGGCGAGCCTGCGTTTCCATCCGCTGCCGCGCCGCCTCGATCAAGAGAGGCAAAACGTCCGCACCGAGCGGCAGCGCCGCAAATGACTTGGGCCCTTCGTCCTCCCGGCTCAACCACCCCGAAGCAATCAGAGCCTCCACAAGCCCGGTCATTCCATGCCCTCGTCGTCTTCAGCAACGAGGACGATGCTAACACAGAGTCACTGCGAGTTTCATTCGCCGGAACGACACAGCTCAGCAGCGGCGAGGGCCGAGTGAGCTACGAACCGGGGAAAGCCTACATGCCCCCGCCGTCTGCTGCAGCGCCTGGTTCGGCGTGCCTTGCGGCCTGCCAGCGGGCCTGCTCGACGGCGCAACCCCGCTCCACCAACTCCCGCATCCGACCGACTAATGACCGCATGAACTCCAGGTCGGTGGCTTCGTCGGGCGTGGCAGGTACGAACCGCTCGACCCCGGCCGCCAACCCAGTGTGCCACTCCAGCAGCCGCGACCGCAAACTGGCCGGGTCGCCGACCGAAGCGAAGTACCAGTCGTCACGGGGGTAGACATACTCGCACCCGCCATGCGTGGCGATGGCCGACAGCGGCCCGGTCATCGAGTCCTGCCACCCCTCCAACTCGACCCAGTGCGACCGGCTTCGAGTGGACGCCCAGCGGTGTGACGCGAAGGGCGCGACGAACAGAGCGTCTAACGCCTCCCGCAGTTCTGGCGGGGCTTCCGCCATCGAGTCGCCTCCTACCGCCGAACAGTTAAGTGTGCCGCACACGGCTTTTGTCGGTGGCGGCAGTCAAGCTGGCTGAGTGAACTGACTACCAAACTACCGTCAGCAAAATGATTTGCCTAGCGGCGTGCAGAACAAACAGCGTCCGTCTCGTCCAAGCTAGGCCGCGTGCGACCGATCTCAAAGAGCCACGCATGCGGTGTCGCCACGGCGTGTGGAATTTCTCCCCACTGGGCTTGCCCCAGTGGCTCGCAGGATTTTGCACTACTCGAATTCATCGGGAATCTCAGTAGTGCAGAATCCCGCGAGCCACCGGCACAAGGCCGGTGGGGTGATTTTTCGACAGGCTCTGGCGAGCGTTGCGACCTCTGAAAATCGTGGTTCGACACGTTACTCCTAGAAGCGTCCGCTCATCGGTGATCAGGCCAGCGGCGCGCCGAGGCCGTGCTTCGTCGGTGCGGCTTGGTACTCTTCGAGGGCTTCGGGCAGCAACGCTTTCAGAGCGGCGGCGCGAGTTGCGTCGGACGGGTGCGTCGAGGCGAACTCTGGTGGAGCATCGCCGCTCTTGGCGGCTCCGAAGCGTTCCCAGAACTTCGGAGCCTCGTTCGGGTCGTAGCCGGCTTGAGACATGATGTGGATACCCATTTCGTCGGCCTCGGATTCGTGCGCGCGGCTGTAGGGCAGGACGAAACCGTATTTGGTTCCGGTGTTGTACACGGCCATGAAAGCCTGCTCTTTGTCGGCGGCTTTCTTTTTGACGACGGCTTGCAGAATTTTTCCAGTTCCATCGACTCCCATTTGCTGAGTCATCCGTTCGCCGCCGTGACGAGCGAGCGCTGCACCGCCGCGCCGGTGGCGTCGTCGACATG
>CAZILR010000601.1:1608-3976 GCA_964539995.1 uncultured Planctomyces sp. | reverse complement strand
CCGGACGGCGGACCAGGCTTTCGCGGGGTTGTCGGTTTCCACGGTGCTGTTTTTCGTCGTGGGGATGTGTCTGCTGGCTGCCGCGCTCTGCCGTTTCGCGGCGTGGCTCGACGGAGATCGGTTCGCCACAATCGTCGGTTCAGGAGCGCTCGCGCTGTTGCGGTTGAGTCTGCGCAACGCGACTCGACAGCGGAGACGAAGTTTGTTGTCGCTCGCGCTGATTGCTTCGGCGACGTTTCTGCTGGTCTCGGTCGCCGCCGGCCGACGCAATCCGGTTGTTGAGACTCCAAATCGCGATTCAGGCAACGGTGGTTACTTGTTCGTCGCCGAGTCAACAACTCCGCTGATTCATGACCTCGGAACTCCAGCGGGGCGAGCAAAACTCGACTTGCGACCGAACGCCGACTCCAAGGAAGCCAAGTTGTTTGAAGAGATGAAGGTTTCCTCGTTCCGCGTACGGCCGGGCGAGAACGCGAGTTGCTTGAACCTCTACCAAACGCGAGTGCCCACCATTTTGGGCGTACCGGATCCGCTGTACGGCTTCAAGTGCGTCCAGCCTCGCAAAGTCAAAGGCACTTGGCAAACCCCTTGGGACGACTTGAATCAGGTCGATCCCGACGGTGCGATTCCCGTATTCGGCGACATGAACACGCTGATGTACTCGTTGCACAAGGGGATCGGCGACACGATCAACGTCCCTGATGACACGAACCCGAAAGCCAAACTGCGGATCGCCAACATGCTCGACAGCAGCGTCTTTCAAGGCGTGCTGCTGATGTCGGAGCAGAATTTTCTGAAGCTGTTCCCGGAGCAAGCCGGTTTCCGGTACTTCTTGATTGGTGACCGGCGCTTCGAGCACGACGGGCGAGCTTTGTCCCACGACGACGCTCGCGCGTTGTCTGATCTGCTGGAAACCGGACTCGCGCCGTATGGCTTTGATGTCGAGCCGATCGGCGATCGGTTGGCGAATTTTCTGGCGGTGCAGAACACCTACTTGAGCACGTTTCAAACGCTCGGCGGTTTGGGCTTGTTGCTGGGGACGTTCGGACTCGGCACGGTCATGCTGCGGAACGTGATCGAGCGTCGCGCCGAGTTGGCGCTGCTGCGCGCGGTCGGCTTCCGGCCGTCGGCGATTCGTCGGCTCGTGCTGTTCGAGAATGCGTTCCTGCTGGCGTGCGGTTTGTTCGTGGGCACGGCGTCGGCACTGCTCGCGATGCTGCCGCACTTGTTGAGCACGGGAGCCGACGTGCCGTGGCTGTCAGGAGCAGGATTGCTGGCCGGCATCTTCGGAGTTGGCTTGCTAGCAGCCACCGGCGCGACCGCCGAGGCGGTGCGAACTCCGATCGTCGCGTCGCTACGCGGTGAATGAGCCCGTCTTTTCGGTGTGCCCTGTCCCCGTTGGGGAAATTTGTAGAGTGGGACAAGCTCGCTTCGAGCGCCGGCCCACTATCAAAAAGTTGGTGGGCCAGCGCGGCGAAACGCCGCTGGTCCCACCCTACCGGAGTTTTTCAACGGGCTGCTAGACGCTCGCGCCCAACTCGCGACGTAACGCCTCAAAGCGTTCGGCGAGTTGTGAGAGTTGAGCGGAAAGATCCGTCACCGATTGCTCCAGTGCGGCGATGCGAGAATCCGAGGCGGAAGCTGTCGGCGCGCTTCGAGGTGCGTGATCGGTCTCCTCGCGGGCGGATGCGAAATCGCCTGCGGTCAGGGTCTTGCCTTCGTCGGGTTTGTAGAAGTTGTGATCGACTTCGATACCGCGAACTTCCAGCGGGCCGTTCGCCTGGATGAACCCCAGAGCTTGCAGCGATTTCAACTCGTCGCGCAGTTGTTCGAGCGTCGGGATGTCGTGCATCCGGCTGGCTCGCGTGCGCAGGTCGCCGACCGATTGCCGGCCCCGCAGCCAGAGTTCGGTCATGATCGCCAGTTGAGCCTCGTTGAACGGGAACCGCTTGCGAGCGTAATGACGGTATCGCTCGGATCGCCCTGATTCCGTGTGGACGACGGCGGCCAAGCCAAGTTCACGGAGTTGATCGACCGCTCGCAACACGTCGTCTTCGGAGTACTCCGACAGCGGAGCGCGGTTGTTCTTTTGGTTGCAGCCGGTCGTCAGGGCTTTGAGCGTCAGCGGATAGTACTCCGGCGTCGTGATTCCCTTTTCGATCAGGACTCCCAAGACACGGCGTTGAGATTTGCTGAGGACTTTGACGGGAGGGACTTGGTCTTCCGTGGGCAAGTTGACGTCGGACATGGGCTTCCTGTTTCAGGTGGGGTTTCACGATGCACTCGTGCTGACACACACTAACCCGAAGCGGCAGCGAGGGGGCGGCGGCACACACCCCCCCAACACCAAAAAACCAAGAGAGCACGC
>CAZILR010000601.1:0-1598 GCA_964539995.1 uncultured Planctomyces sp. | reverse complement strand
GGAACTCTGGATCACACACACCACCCCGACGCCCAATTTCGGGCTAGCGCACCCATCCGCCTACGAATCAAAGTCTTCTGGAGCGCCCGCCCTCGCTGGCGCTTCGGGTTAGTCTGTGCATGAGTTCCAATGCCGAGTGGTTGTCGATCGTCCTGGAGTGTTGACCATGTTTGCTCGTCATATCGGTTTGCTGATTGCACTGCTCTCGCTGCCGCTCGGAGTGTTGGCCGACGAACCGGCCAAGCCGGGGGACTCACGCTACGAGATTCGGAAGGATCACGACCCAAACGGCATCGGCAAATTTTACATGGGACGTGAGATCGCCCATGTGATGGGCTTTGGTCCTGGCGGTCAGGGAGCTGAGTGGCTCGAACGAGCGGTTCGCGAGAAGGAAGAGAAACTCACGCTGCTGATCAAGTCGCTCGATCTGAAACCGGGCATGGTCGTGGCGGACATCGGTGCCGGCAGCGGTGTCATCAGTGTGCTTATGGCCGAGAAGATTCTGCCCGATGGCAAAGTCTTGGCGGTCGATGTCCAGCAAGAGATGCTCGACCGGCTGCGAGAGAACACCAAGAAACTGAAGATCACGAATGTCGAGCCGATCAAAGGGACGCAAAAGACGACCGCTCTGAAGCCGCAATCGGTGGACCTGGCGATCATGGTCGATGTCTATCACGAGTTGGAATTCCCCTACGAGATGCTGCTGGACATCTCGAAGTCGCTGAAGCCCGGCGGGCGAATTGCGTTTGTCGAATACCGCAAGGAAGACCCCGATGTGCCGATCAAGCTGGTCCACAAGATGACCGAGGAACAGGTTAAAAAAGAGGCGTCGCTCCCCGAATTCGGCCTGAAGTGGACGAAGACCATCGGCGTCCTGCCGTGGCAGCACATCGTGTTGTTTGAAAAGCTGCCGAAGCCGGATCGCTAGCCGTCCGTCGCAGCGACTGACAGCGACCGCGCGCTTGCTTCACTGGTTTGGGACCGTCAGAATGCCCGCCTCATTTCGGTCGGTGGAGCGGGTTCGCCGCTTCGGTCACTGTAGTTCCAACGCACGTTGAAGTTCACACACACTCTGAGACAACCTCTAGGGACACAACCATGTCATTGAAACTGATGCCGGGAGCGACTGTCGGAATCGACTTGGGAACGACTTATTCCACGCTGGCTCAAATCGACAAGGACGGGCATCCGATCGCGCTGAACAACGCCGATGGGAAGACCATCACGCCATCGGTCGTGCTGCTGGGCGAGGATGGCAAAGTCATCGTCGGTCCCTCTTTTGAACGCATCGCCGTCGAAGACCCGTCGCACGTCATCGAAGCCATCAAACGCGAGATGGGGAACAAAGCCTACTTCGTCGTCTATCAAGGCAAGAAGTTGACGCCGGAATTCATCTCCGCGTTGATCCTCAAAAAACTGAAGCAGGACGCGGAATCGCAAGTCGGCCCGATCGCCAACGCCGTCATCACGGTGCCGTACTATTTCAACGACGCCCGGCGCAAGGCCACGCAAGACGCCGCGAGAATCGCCGGGATCAATGCGATCGATATCATCAACGAGCCCACCGCGGCCACGTTGACCTACGCCTGGCATCGCGG
>CAZILR010000600.1:0-3988 GCA_964539995.1 uncultured Planctomyces sp. | reverse complement strand
ATCGCGAGTCTGCCGAACGAGTACTGGAAGATCGGACGCCGAGCGTCGTCGAAGCGATAGCCTTTGAATTGATAGCCTTGATCGCGAGCCGGTTGACTCGGCCACGCGGTACTCGGCTCGACCAGCACCGCGAGCGGTACGTCGGCCGGCAGCGGCTGCACGTTGTCGCCGAGCGGATTCTGGAAACCGGGGCCGCGGCCGACCCAATGCTTGCTTGCGTCGATGAATTGGCCCTGCCAGATCCACAGCAGCGCGAAGCGGTCGAGGTCAAACGCAAGGTTCACTCCTTCGGGGTATCCGACGGCGAAACCGCGCGGAGCGGTGAGGTTGCCACCGTCCACTTTCGGACCTTGCAGGAAGTTGCGGTACAGGATCGGTTCTTTGTCCGGCGTGAGCACGATCGCCTCGCGCACGATGCCGGCCGGAATCGCCGCGCTGCCGCCGTCGGAGAGATAAGCCCACACGGCTTGCATCTGCTTCGGTGGGCTGCCGTCGAGCACGTCCTTGATCGTCGCCATGCCGAATGGCCATGCAGCGGGCATGCGAGTCCCTCGGCGATAGACCTGCGGATCGGCGAGATAGCGGTAGAACCAGTCCTCGCGCAGCCGGCGGTTCATGTTGTTGAGGTTGATGGCTTGCACGCCGGTTGCTTGATGCTCGTTGAACGGATGACATTTGACGCACGACAAGCCTTTGTCGCCGACCAATTGCCGTCCGATGGATTTGGCCTTCGCGAGTGATTCGTCGAACGGCGGCAGATTCGCCTCGGTCTTGAGGTCCACGGACGCGAACGCTTTCGCCAGCGAACCGGCATGGAACCTCGGCATCCGAGTGTGCATGTAGGGTCGGTCCTTCTGCTTCGGGTCGCCCTTCGTGCCGTTTTGCAAGAGGTCGGTCAGGGCCTCCTCACGCAGCTTGTCGCCGACTCCGTCGAGAGCCGGCGGAATGCGGCCCTCGTCTCCCATCTCCGGAATTTGAGTTTCAAAGTAGGCGTTGCGAATTGGTTCGACGCCGCCAACTTGTCCCCGCTCGTGACAGGCGTAGCAGTTGAAGGTGAGAAGTGCGTGAGCAACCGTCTCGGCCGGTGTCGGCTCCGCCACGTTGCTCAATGACGAGATCGCGGCACTCGCGGCGGAACGCTGCAACGACTTCAGTCCAAAGAACGGCAAGCCGCGCTGAGCATTCTCGGCCAAGCAGCCGCCGTTCGCTCCGAGCTTCGACAGCGGCTTCGCTTTCAGTTCGGAGGCGAGTTGCTTGTTGTCTTCTTTCAGTTGGTGGCACGACGCGCATCCGAGCGTCGCGAAGAGCTTGCGGCCTTTCTCGACCTGCGACGGATCAATCACGAACGGCTTGTCGCTGTCTCCGTCCGTCGCGACGGGCGTTGGTCGCTCGCGAGCGATCGTGATGAACGCGGCGGCCGACGTGCGTTTGACCCCTTGCCCTTGCATGTCGAGCGTCAGCGTCCACTCGCCGCCACCCTGGAAGTAATCGACGACGATCTCGTGCGGCCCGACATCCAGCGAGACGCGGCCTTCCTTTTCCGAATGCGGATGCACACCGCCGTTCTTGACGACTTCTTTGCCGTCGATCTGCAAGCGGCTGCCGTCGTCACTGCCGATCCAGAACTGGTACTGCCCGGGCTTGTCGATTTGCAGGAAGCCGGTGAACCTCATGCCGAAGTTGTCGTGCCGCTTGCCGACTGCCAAATCAAAACCGCTGACCGTGCCGGTTGTGACCGGTTTCATCGAGCCGAAGTCGGGGACGTCGTCCCAGTTTCCCTCGAAGTACGCGAACTGCATGTTCGGCGGCACCTTGTGCCCTTGGAAAAAGTAGGCCGCGATCTCGCGAGCTTCCTTCTCGTTCAAGCTCAGCCCCGGCATCCGAGCACTCGGTCGGACGGCGTGCGGGTCTTGCAGAAACTTCGCGAGGCTTGGCAGCGTGTACTTCGCCGGCAGATCGCCCAACGGAATGAACGTCTGCGTGACGGGCTTCTTCGGGGCTTCGTCATCATCATCGACGAGAGCCGGATTCACCTTCGGCACCGGCCCCGCGGCCTTGCGCGGCATGTGACACGCGACGCAGCCAAACCGATGAAAGTGCTGCTCACCCGCTTTGACCGCCGCGTGCTCGGCCATCGCCTCTTGCGGAGCACCTGTCGTCGCGAGGAAATGTGTGAGCGATTCGGCCGCAGCCGCTCGTTCGTTCTCTGGCAAGCCCGCCAGGACGTCTGGCATTGTCGTCCCCGGCTTGGCTTTTTGAGGGTTCGCGAGCATCGCTCGAATGAAACCTAACCGCACGCGCGATCCGACGCCGTCCAGCACGGGAGCTTGTTTCTTCGTGAGTTGCTTCGCGGCCGCTCCGTCTACTTGATGACACGCGACGCAACCCAGTTCGCCGAGCAACAACTTTCCGCCCGGTCCCAAATCCTTCGGTGCGTTTGCTCCCACCGCTGTGAAAAAACGCTCGAATCCCGCCACGACGGGGTGATTCACCGACGGCTCGGCGAAGGGATCATTAGTTGGCTTCGAGTCTGCGGCAAAGAGCGGTGCCGAGAAAATCAAACACACGATCGCGCCGCTCAACGAGTAAACGGCCGGAACTGTTCTTGGCATGAAACCATCCCTTGAGGAAAGCGGACTCTGCGGAAGCGGGGCGGGAATTTCGCGGCGGAGTCTAATTGCCGTGCCTCGGTGCGGACAGCGAATCGCGGGCAGGTTGAAAACCTGCCCCACGTCACGTCATCGAGCGGAAGCGGCGGCAGCCAGCGACAAAAAAGATCACCGAAAAGCCGAGCAGCATCAGGCAGCACTTCACGATCACTGCGGCTTCGGGTCGCGGATTCGTCAGCACTTCGAGGTAGCCGATCAGCGACCAGGCGTGTGGCGTGACAACGCTGACCTCTTTCATCGCGTCAGACATCCATTCGCGCGGCACGAAGCAGCCGCTGATGCCTGCCAGCGAAATGACGATCAAATTTGAGTACGACGAGACTTGGGAATCGGTTCGCACGGCCGTGGCGATCAGCAGACCGAGGCTCGTCGCCGCCACTGACGTGCAGACGATCAACGGCACCAACCAGAGCGGCTGCTCACCCCACGTCATGCCGAACATCAGCCGGCCGAAAATGAACAACGCCACGCTTTGCAGCAGCGAGATCAGCAAATACGGAAGCGTCTTACCCACGAGCAACCCGGTGGGCGTGAGCGGTGCGATCCGCAGCCGGCGCAGCGTCCCGATGTCTCGCTCGGCGATGAACGAACGAGCCATCACGTTGACCAGAAAAAACGTGAACATCACCGTGAAGCCGGGCACCAGCCGGTCGTAGACCGAGGCGGTGGTCGATCGTCCATCCTCGATCGTCGTCCGAACCATCGTCGTCGGTATCGGAGGCGTGGGCAAAGCGGACTCGTTGTCGTCCTCTTCAGTGGCGGCCTCCATGTTGTTGATCAACATCCGGCCAAGGTTGTGCCGTTTCGCGACCGTCGGAAAGACCTCGTCCATCGTCATCGAGTACAGGTTGTTCGTGACCAGCTTGGCGACCCAGTTCCACGACGGTTTCGTGTCGATGTTGACGTCAAGACTCTGGAATCCTCCCGCCAGCCGCCCCTTGCCAAGTTTGCGAGCGAAAAAATCACGCAACTCCAATTCGTCGATCCGCTTTTGAAACTCCGGGCCGACGGTCAGTGACAGCGTCACCTTTCCAGAGAAGACGTCTCGCTTGGCCGATTCCGTGTCGGCGTACGCGGTGACTTGGAGGTCGCGTTGTTCCGCCAGTCGTGTTTGCAGCCGCTTTGCCAATTCGCCGCCGTCGCGGTCCACCCACGCGACTTGAATGACCTGATTGCTGGCTCGCCAGCCGAGCAGCTTACCCGTCGAAAATCCAACGATGGTGATGAAAATCAGCGGCTGAACCAGCAACACGGCCAGCGCACGCCGATCGCGCACCTGCAAACGCAGATCCTTCCAAGTCAGATGCCACCAACCCATC
>CAZILR010000599.1:0-3990 GCA_964539995.1 uncultured Planctomyces sp. | reverse complement strand
CGGTGCTGGAACTCGGATCGGCTCCGTCGAAGAGCGCGAGATACGGGTGCTTCTTCAGCCGCTGTTGCATCAGATAGATGCTGCGGCGACGAGTCTCATACGCGGCGACAAACGGATTGTGCTGCGTCCAACCCCATGTGTGCTGTGGTGGGAACGGATGCGTCTCGGCCGGTGACTCGTCGAGGTCGCCACCGACGAAGAGCAATGTGTCCCGAATGGATTCGGCGTCCAGACGGTAGCGGTTGAACTTCCAGAACAGGTCGTTGTTGGGATCGATCTGAGCATTCTTGGTCAATTCGGGACTGTGTTCCGATCCGCTGGAGAGCTGCCATGAGTGCGACAGCAGAATTCGCTTGTGCATGGCCTTTACCGACCAGCCGCTTTCCACGAAACGAGTTGCGAGGAAGTCGAGCAGTTCGGGATGCGTCGGTGCCTGACCACGCGCGCCGAAATCGTTCGGGGTCTGCACGATCCCGCGGCCGAAATGAAACTGCCAAATGCGGTTCACCATCACGCGCGCGGTGAGCGGGTTCTTCGGGTCTGTGATCCACTCAGCGAGTTGGAGCCGACCACTGGTGACGGAGTCCTTCGGCAACTCATTCCCGCCCAGGATCGCCGGGAAGTGACGGGGCACTTCATCGCCGAGTCGTTTTGGATCACCTCGCATCTGCATCTTCGTATTCGCGGGCTTTCCTTCGGCCACGGCGTAGGCATCGCTGATGGTCGGTGCCTCCGCGACGACGGCTGCTCGTTTTTTTCGAGCCTCGGCCAAAGCCTTCGCTGCGGAATCGACGGCCACTTTCTTGTCCGGACCATCCGGCAACTTCTTCGCCTCGGCATCCGCAGCTTCAAGCGTCTTGATCTCAGCGTCGATCACCGCAAGCTTCTCTCGATGTGGTGCCAGCAGCGCATCAACTTCCGACTGCGTCATCAACGGCACAAAGTCCGCTGGCTTCTTGTCAGCCTCGGCTCCGGGGAACGGGTATCGCGTACTCTCGAAGATGCCGTACAGCCCGTAGTAGTCGCTCATCGTGAAGGGGTCGAACTTGTGATCGTGGCAGCGAGCACACGAGATGCTCGAACCGAGAAACGCTCGCCCCAAATTGTCGATCGTGTCTTCGAGCGTGAGATGGTGCTCACCCAAGCGGCTGCCGCCGAAGCGACGCGCGATGGCGAGATAACCGGTCGCGGTGATGCGGTCGAACCGCTCGGCGTCCGTTCCTCCGGGGAGCAAGTCGCCGGCGATCTGCTCACGCAGGAATTGGTCATAGGGCATGTTCTGATTGAACGCGCGAATCACCCAGTCGCGATACCGGTGAGCCTGTGGCACCGGGTAATCCGACGCATTGCCGCAGGTATCGGCGTAGCGCACCACGTCGAGCCAGTGACGTCCCCACCGCTCACCGTAGCGTGGCGAATCGAGCAGTCGATCAACAACCTTCTCGAACGCTTGCGGCGACGTGTCCGCCAGGAACGCCTCCATCTCGGCCGGCGTTGGCGGCAGACCGGTGAGGTCGAATGTCACTCGCCGCAGCAACGTCCGCGCATCGGCCGCGGGAGCTGGAGTCACGTCGGCCTGTTCCATTCGCGCGAGAATGAAATGGTCGATGCCCGTGCGAGGCCAGTTGGCATTTCGCACTTTAGGAACCGCCGGATCGTTGACCGGTTGAAACGACCAGAACTGGCGGCCCTCTTCGAGACTCATTCCGTACTTGGGACGAGTGTTCAATTCCTCGGCCTGATCGGCAACCGTCTTGCGCGGATCGACCGCTCCGTTCTTGACCCACGTTTCGAGATCGGCGATCTGGGTGTCGGTCAATTTCTGTTTCGGCGGCATCCGCAGGTCTTTGTCGGTCTGCCGCACCGCGAGAATGAGCAGGCTCTTCTCCGGATCGCCAGGGACGATCACCGCACCGGAGTCTCCGCCACGCATCCAGCCGTCACGCGAATCCAGCAGCAAACCACCCTGCCGCTTTTTACTCTCGCGGCTGTGACATTCGGAGCAATGCGTCACCAGAATCGGCCGGACCTTCTTTTCAAAGAACTCAATGGCCTCGGCAGAGGGTTCAGCGGCATGAACCGCACACAGTCGGCCAGCCAGGAGCAGACATAGCAGTCCGGCGATCTGCGGCTTCATCGTGACCAGCGAGTTGCTCAGGAACACACGATCGAATCGCATCGTCAAATAGCCTCTGGAGGTCACGGAAATCTTGGCAGTGTCTGCTGGCTGAGATTATTCAGAGCGTCGCCAGCTTCGCAATCCGTCGATGCGAGATAAACTCGCGGACAGGCCTGCGATTGCTGGCAGCTCACCATTCGGCGAACGACGACCGATCGAACGAGGATCTTGCTCAATGCTCACCTCGAATGCACATCATAGTGCCATGCAGTCTTTGCACCGCCGCGGCGGGATCGAACTTGTCGGCCTCTGTTTGTTGGGGATTGTCTCGACTTGGGCCGTGATGGAATCGACTCATGCCCAACAAGCAGCTCTCCCTCCCAAGGGCTACGAAGAGATTGCGAAGCCGTTCATTAAGCAACATTGCCTCGGCTGTCACGGAGCGGAGAAGGCGAAGGCCGGGTATCGCGTTGATCTCATCGGCACAGACTTCTCCGCAGCGACGGTGGCCGATCATTGGAAGGAAGTCATCGATCGGATCAACGTGGGAGAAATGCCTCCGAAGGACAGCCCTCGGCCCGATCCCGTGAAGACCTTGGCCTTCGTGACTTGGGTCAACGAACAATTGCGGCAGGTCGATCTCGCGGCCAAGAAGGCAGGCGGGCGTATCCCAATGCGGCGACTTAATCGCGATGAGTACGCCAACACGGTTCGCGATCTGCTCAAACTCGATGAGCAAATCGTGCGGCCGTTGATCGAGGAGTTGCCGGGCGACGGACAGGCCGAGGGATTCGATCGGCTCGGCGTGGCGCTGTTCTTCGATCAGACGCAGATCGAACGGAGCCTCAGCGTGGCCGAGAAGATCGTCTCGCGAGCGATCGTGACGACCGCTCCGAAAGAGAACTCGTTCACGAACCGATTCGAGATCCTGCGGAAGAAACCGCCGCCGGAGATGGTCGAAGTGTTTCCAGGGTTTGCGCACACGATCCCGCGCGGGGCGCGAGACGTCATCGTCCATCCCGACCACGTCGAGCACATTCAGGGGTATCCGACTTACCGTCGCGACTATGACGGCTGGGGCTCGATCACGCACTTCGCCATCGGCCAAGTGGTGACGCAGGACGGTTACTATCGCGTGCGGGTCAAAGCCAAGGTCGATGATCGCGGACGGACTGAGCCGAACAAGTTCCGCCTGCAGTACGCGGTGGACTCGCCGATCTTTGTCGAGCAGGAAGTGGCGGTCGATCCGTCGGGGACGACCGAAGCTCTGTTGTTTCTGCGCGGTCCAGTCAACGGTGAGGTCAAAGGTCCGCAGGTGTTTCGGCTGCTGTGGAATCACACTGAAAAAGCGGTCATCAACGAGCCGAATTACAAAAAACTCTTCTCGAAATGGACGGCGTTGCGAGGGAAGACCGAAGAAGCAGTCACGCGCCGTGCGCCGCAGAAGGAACTCGATGACCTGAAGAAGCAGCGCGATGAATTGGAGAAAGAACTCAACGCCTGGGAAGGCCCGGCGTACATCTACAACCCGGAGATGGATCTCGAAAAACTGCCGCGACTGCTGATCGAGTCGGTCGAAATCGCCGGGCCGATCCAGAAGGAGTGGCCGCCCGCCAGTTACAAGTCGCTGCTCTTCGCCGGTGACGAGCGACACGACGACGAGTACGTCCGCGAGATCTTCACTCGGTTTCTACCGCGAGCCTACCGCCGGCCGGTCAGCGATCAGGAGATCGACTCGATCGTTGCCGTCGTCAAGGACGCGCAAACCACCAGCAAACTTTCGTTCCATGAGGCGATGCGAACCGGTTTGCAGCGAGTGCTCTGCGCGCCGGGCTTTTGGTTTCTCGAAGAGCCTACCGGTGAGCAAGTGC
>CAZILR010000598.1:0-3999 GCA_964539995.1 uncultured Planctomyces sp. | reverse complement strand
CGAGAGGATGTCGTTCAAGCCGACCGGCATCTGCAACGTCTTCAAGCGAACTTGAATGTCCTCGCCGGTCGCCGGGTCGCGATCGTCCATCACCGTCTCGGAGAGCTTGACGCCGGTGCGCGGATCGAGCCGCATGTAGCGCATTCCTTGATCGAGGAAGCTCGACCGGCCGACGACGAACGTGAGCACGTCTTTCTCGACCAGCACCGACCCATGCACGGGCCAGACCGATTCGATTTGCTCGAACGAACCGAGCCGCCGATCGACCGGAGCCGCTCGATAACGCCAAGCCAGCGCACCATCGGAGGCTCGCAGGCAATACACCCAGCCGTCGGTCGAACCGAACAGCAGCCGCCCTTTCCAATACGTCGGCGGCGAATCGACGCGCGCGCCGGCCGTGAAGGCCCAGCGCGATTTGCCACTCGCCACATCGAGCGCGTGAACCGTGTGCTGGTCGATCTGCGCGACGAACAGCAGCTTCTCGGCCACCGTGATCGCCGAGAGGCGACCCGGCAGTTTGATCTCCCACGCGAGGCTCAAATCCTTCGCTAATTCTTGACCGGAGTAACCGCTCCGCGCGTTGTCGTGACGATACGTCGGCCATTCATCGGCGCTCGCGTCCCGTTCCTTGATCGTGTCATACGCCGGACCTTTCTCCAATCGGTCGGCTTCAGAAATCTCCTTCGGCAGCCGAGCCGACTTCAGCGGCGGAGCCAGCGCGTTCAGACCGTACAGCTTGGCTTCGGGATAACACGCGCAGTCGTGCGGCGGAGCGTACAGCAAACCATTGCACGGCATCACGCCGTACAAGCAGCCGCCGCGCACCCAGTGGTTGATGTCCCAATGCTCGGCCTTGAAATCGACCAGTTCGATGCCGGTTCGCGACGGAATCAGAAAGCGATCGGTCGCCTTCGCGATGTAGCAGCGATGATGGAACCAGTAGGTGTCGATGTCGGGAGCAAATTTCGATTTCACATCTCCCGTCTTCGGATCACGGCCTGTGAAGATGCCCGAATCGCGACCGCTCGTTGTCGGAGCCACCCACACCAACCCGCCGGTGCAGATCAAATCCTGCGGCGATTGATAGCCGGACGGAGCGTGCTCCGATTCCCACAGCAGCTTGCCATCGGCCAGCGAGTACGACTGCATCCGCCCATCGCCGCCCGCGTGCAGCACAACCTCGTCGTGCAGGACCAACCGCGGCGCGAAGTGAAATGGCAGAGCCTTGCGGCGCGTCGTCGGCTCGCTGACCCACTGCCGCTGGCCGGTCGCGCGGTCGAGACTCACGATCTCTTTGCCGTTGGAATAGACCAGCCGCTGCTCGTTCGCCGCCATCGTCAGCGGCACGATTGTCCCTTCGATGTGCCACAGCGGCTTGCCGGTGTCGGCGTCGAGCGCATGAATTTCACGCGGCCCTTCGTTCCAAGTGTATTCCCCCGCGACACGCCCTTGATCGCCGGTGTTCAGCTTCGGAGCGAAATCTTCCAACTCGGACGACTGCGGATTGACCATTGCGAACAGCACGCCGTTGCTGAGCACGATTTCCTCGGCCCCTTTCGTGGTCGCGTACACCAACTCCGTCTTGCCCGTCGCCGCATCGAGCCGACTGACCGGGTCTCGAATTCCCATCGTGACATAAACGTGCTCGTCATCCGCGACCAGTCGCCGGGCCAACTGCGTCGGCCCGCTCTTGAGCGGCCACATTTGGTTGTGCCATTTTTCAATCGGCCGCTTCCACAGAATTGTCCCGTTGAACGCATCGCGCGAGATGAGATTCCACTTCGACGGAAGCTGAATCGAAATCCGCGAGCCTTCATCCATGATGTAGGTCATTCGTCCCTTGGCCGAGACCAACGCACTCATGCTCGCCATGCGATCGTGATGCCGCGACCAGCGCGGCGACCCGACCCATTGCAACCGCTCCGGCGTATCGACCACGCGATCGTGAGCCACCGGGTTCCCCGTCGAGTCATGAAAGTAGTGCGTCCAATCGTCGATGTCCTTCGGCCACGGCTTGACGAGCTTCGTCCATTCGCCGTTCTGCTTCAGGTACGCGACTCCGTTCGGACAGAGCACGCGCAGCACTTCGTCGCGCGAGACACCGAGCGAATCTTCCGCGACCACCAGATTCACGAAGTTGTCGATGTACGGCAGCGACGTCCCGCTGAGTCGATCAATTGAGACCGGCCCGTACACGCCTTTCGCCCGCAACGTCTTCCGAGACTTCGCGACATCATCGGCATCGGGGTCAAGCCCCTGCACTTGAAAGCTGTCACTCGCCCGCAGCGCGGCGGTGAGTTCCCCATCGCCGCTTCCCAAATGAACGACGATTCCTCCCTTGATCCCCGTCGCCTTGAGAATCTCTGCGGCTCGTTCCTTGGGAGCGACATTCTCTTGAGCCACCGCAACGGCACCGAACACGATCCAGCAACTGGCCGAGCATTTCCAAAAAGTCATCGCCGACCCCCATCATTCGAGTGCAGAACGGAACGGGTTCAGACACCGCTGATCCGCAGCAGCGTAGCCCGACTTCGCGTGATCTTGAACCATGCCAGGAATTCACAGGCGGCTCTTTAGGCAACAGGCTGGGAAGTGGCCGGAACTCTGAGTACTTTGAACGGGCCACAATCGGCCCGCCACGCCTGCTTCACACTCGAAAGCCCGCCAGGGAAACTGAGATCGTTCGATGTCACAATCGCCTCGCATCCTGTTTGTCATCGTGATGTTGGCCGCACTCCTCGCGCCAATGGCGGCCGACGGTGGCGATTGGCCGCTGTGGCGCTACGACGCTCAGCGGAGCGCGGCTTCGCCCGATGAGTTGCCGTCACAACTGCGGCCGATCTGGATGCGTTCGTTGCCGCGGTTGAAGCCAGCCTGGCCCGATCAGCCGAAGATGCAGTTCGACGCGGCCTACGAACCGATCGTCGCGGGCCAGCGTCTGTTTGTCGGTTCGCCGATCGACGGCAGCGTCACGGCGTTTGACACGCAAAGCGGCGAGGAGGTTTGGCGATTCTTCAGCGATGGTCCCGTGCGATTCGCTCCGTTGGCATGGCAAGAAAAGCTCTTCTTCGTTTCAGATGACGGCTACCTGTACTGCTTGCGAACATCCGACGGATCGCTCGTGTGGCGATTCCGAGGCGGTCCTTCGGATCGCAAAGTTCTGGGCAACGAACGACTCGTCTCGACGTGGCCCGCTCGCGGCGCGCCGGTGATCGCGGACGGAAAGATTTATTTCGCGGCGGGCATCTGGCCGTTCATGGGCATCTTCCTACACGCTCTCGATGCGACGACGGGGCAAGTGCTGTGGACGAACGACGGCGACGGATCGCTTTACATGAAGCAGCCGCACAACAGCGATTCGTTTGCCGGTGTCGCTCCGCAAGGTCCGCTGGTGGCGATCGGCGACAAGCTGCTGATCCCTGGCGGCCGCTCGGTTCCCGCGTGCTATGACCGCACGACCGGGAAGATGCTGTACTACCAACTCGCCGAGAACGGCAAGAAGGGAGGCGGTTCGAGCGTCGCAGCGGTCGATCAACTGCTGTTCAACGGCGGCGCGGCGTTCGATCTGGAGAACGAAAAATATCTCGGCACGGTCGGTGAGCTGCTGACGTTCGCCGACGGACGGCTGTACGACCATCGCGACAGCGCGGTTCACGCTCAAGAGCTGGCAACCTCGCAAGTCAAGCTCGTGGACAGCATCGACCGCAAGGGGGTCGTGTCCAAGGTCGCCAAATGGACGATGCGCGAACTCGGCAAAGTCGAGACGGCGAAGTTGACCGCGCTCATCAAAGCCGGCTCGCGTCTCTACGCGGGATCGGCGGGACGAGTGATGTCGTTCAATTTACCGCTGGCAGAAAATGGGAAGGCAAACGTCGCTTGGGAAGCGGCCGTCGAAGGCACTCCCGCCAGCTTGATCGCGGCCGACGACAAACTGTTCGTCGTGACGCTCGAAGGTTTTTTGTATTGCTTCGGCGACACCAACCCGAAGCGTCAGCGAGG
>CAZILR010000597.1:0-4006 GCA_964539995.1 uncultured Planctomyces sp. | reverse complement strand
GGCGACGAGCAACTCCGCACCCGGCCGAGCGAGGGCGAGCAGGCCAGCGGCATCCTCTTGCAATCCTCGGCCGAAGCCTTGGTACGCGAAGTCGAGCAGCGGCAGAGCACCGCGCTCGGCGAGCACGTCGGCGATCTGAGTCCACTGCGCCGGCGTCGGATCAACTCCACTGGGGTTGTGGCAGCAGCCGTGCAAGCAAACGACGTCGCCAGCCGCGACGGTTTTCAACGCCGACAGCAGGCCGTCAAAGTCGAGGCCGTTCTTTGCCGCGTCAAAGTACGGATAGCTGGCGACGTTCAATCCGGCCGATTTGAAGATGCCTTGATGGTTCGGCCAGGTCGGTGCGCTGAACCACGCGGTCGCGGACGGGAACAGCTTCTTCAGAAAGTCAGCCGCGACGCGCAGCGCCCCGGTTCCGCCGGGGCATTGAGCGGTGCAGGCTCGGCCGGACTTCACGATTTCGTGGTCAGCTCCGAACATCAGTTCGCGCACCGCGCGGCCGTATTCCGGCGAGCCTTCGATGCTGAGATACGTCTTGGTTGCTTCACCGTCGAGCAGCCGGCGCTCGGCCTCTTTCACGCACTTCAAAACGGGCGTGCGGCCTTGATCGTCTTTGAAGACGCCGACGCTGAGATTCACCTTGTCGGGTCGTGGGTCTTTCTTGAACGCTTCGGTCAAACCGAGGATGGCATCGGGCGGCGCGGCAGTCACTTTCTCGAACATCAATGAACTTTCTTGAGTAATGAGCGAAGTCGTGTCGAATCGAAACGGCGGAGGATTCTCACGCAGAGGCTTGGCGGCGGGAAGCATCGAACGCCGGATGTTCTCCAGAATGTTCGACGTGGTGACGTGACTCTCTTGAGAGTCTCGCTGGTGCGTTGCCTTGGGCCGTGGGGTGGCTCGAATTGAGTCACCCAAAAAATCGCAACCGCCGGAAAAGTTCTCATGACCGTTACTGCTTTACGTCGAAAAGTATTGGCCGTCGAAAACCGGTTTGCGGCTGGAGCCAGCTCGTCAACGGCTTGCTTGGCAAGAAGTTGGGATTGACGACGTTTTCTCAGAGTCGTAAAAGTCCCTCGCAGATTGACGAACCCAAGTGCGTGATCGATTTCCGAGTTGCCACCAAAGTTAAGTCATCAGTCGAGATCGACGGATCAATGGAGTGAATCCTGAATGCCAGCCCTCAATCTGGGTGCCAGAGGGTCGGCGACAGTTCTCGGCACCCGTCTCAAAGGAGTATGTGACTATGGCTGCTGCTAAGAAACCTGCGAAGAAGTCCACGAAGGTCGCTGCTGGTAAGAAGACCGCGAAGAAGGGCAAGTAACGAGTGACCGCTGGTCATTCAAAAGCCAACAGGCCGAGCAAGTTTTGCTCGGCCTGTTGCTTTTGGTGCGTGAAGTCAAAGTAACCCGAAGCGCCAGCGAGGGCGGGCGTTTCAAGACGCGTTGAATAGATGCCAAGTGAAGCATTCGCCCTCGCTGGCGCTTCGGGTTATTTTTCAAGGCCCTCAGTCGCACAGCCCGTAGCGGACGATGCAGTACAGCGCTTTGAAGCCGTCGCGCCAGCCGATCTTTTTGCCTTGATCGTAGGTCCGGCCGGAGTAGCTGATCGACATCTCGAAAACGCGGAAGCGATGCCGAGCGACCTTCGCCGTGATTTCCGGTTCGATGCCGAATCGTTCCTGCCGCAGAGTCGGTGCGATCTTCTGAATCACTTCGCGCGTGAAGACCTTGTAGCAGGTCTCCATGTCAGTCAGGTTCAAGTTGGTGAAGCAGTTCGACAGCGTCGTCAGAAACTTGTTGCCGAGGTAGTGCCAGTAGTACAGCACGCGATGCGGCTGGTCTCCCAGGAACCGGCTGCCAAAAACAACATCGGCCTTGCCCTCGACGATCGGCCCCAGCAGACGCGGATACTCGGAGGGATCGTATTCCAAGTCCGCGTCTTGAATGATGACGACGTCGCCGCTGGCGGCTTGAAAGCCGGTGCGCACTGCCGCTCCTTTGCCTCGGTTCTTCTCGTGGAAGAGGAATTGGAATTTGTTCCACGGATCGGCCGCCGCGGATTGCTGCTCGGTTTGAAACTGCTGCAACTGGTCGCGAGTTCCGTCGCGGCTGCAATCATCGACCAGCACGATTTCTTTGCGGAGCGGTACAGCTCGCACGCGATCGACGAGCGCTCGCCAGTGGTCTTTTTCGTTGTAGACCGGGATGACAACCGACAGCACCCAGTCTGGCGGGATGACGAACAGTCCCAACTGCCGGCAGGCGGCCTCGCCCAGCGTGTCTTTCAGCCGAGCGAACCATTCCGGAGTGTGCGGGATCAACGACAACGAATCAGACATGCAAGCTTCCTCGAAAGGCGGCGGAGTCTAGCGGTTCGTGGTGGATGCGTCTCGCATCCGTTGGTGTAAGCCGGCACGAGACGCATCGGCCACGCTCACCGCATATTGATCGGCTCGACGTCGATCTGAAATTCAACGTCCGACACACGGACGATCTGCGGCGAAGCGGCTCGCCAAAGTTCGTGGACCGCGTCGAGCGATTCTGCCGAGAGTTGCAGGTGAAACCGCCAGAAATCCCGCAGTCTCGTGATCGGACACGGGGCGGGACCGAGAATTCGCACTGGCAGCGCGAGTTGCTCGGCGGTCGCACGCAGCAGAGTCGCCATCGCCAGTGCTTCAGTTTTGACCCGATCTTCCACCGCTCCGCGCAGGATGATCCGTGTCAGCGAGCGAAACGGCGGAGCATCGACTTCGCGGCGTTGCTTCAACTCGTGAGCCGCAAAGCCAAGGTAATCGTGCTTCGCGGCCAGCGCGATCGCCGGTTCGGTCGGGCATGCCGATTGGACGAAGACTCGGCCGCCACGTTCCGAGCGGCCGGTGCGGCCAGCGACTTGGGCGATCAATTGAAACGTCCGCTCGGAGGCTCGCATGTCCGGCGAGTGCAGCAGCGTATCGGCGTTGATGACACCGACCAGCGTCACGTTCGGGAAGTCGAGTCCCTTCGCGATCATCTGCGTGCCGAGCAGGATCTTTGCCTCGCCCAAGCGGAAGCGTTCGAGCGCTTCGTCGTGGCTACCGTGCTTGCGCATCGTGTCGCTGTCCATGCGGATGCAGGTCGCCTTGCCGAATTTGGACTGCACTTCTTGTTCGAGCCGTTGGGTGCCAATGCCGATGTAGTACACGCCGGGATGAGCACAGCTTGGGCACTTCGTCAGCGGAGCGGATTCGTACTCGCACGAGTGGCACAGCACGCGATTCTTGTCTTTGTGAAACGTCAGCGTGATGTCGCAATGCGGACAACGCACGCTCTCGCCGCAGGCTTTGCACCACACGACGGGCGAGAAGCCGCGCAGGTTCAAAAACAGAATGACCTGCCCGTTGTCCTCGAGTGCGAGTCGAATCTGTGAACTGAGCGCCCGCCCGATCGCCTCGCCGCGCGTAATGTACGGGTCGTTGCGAGTGTCCACGATCGTCACCGGCGGCAGCGGGAGTTTCGCGACGCGGTTGGCGAGAGTGAGGAGGAGGTCAGGGAAAGAAGTTCCCAGTTCCGAGTTCCCAGTTCCCAGTGAAGACAGAGATGTGCCGCACGCCCTCGTCGGCTGTCCGAACTGAGAACTGGGAACTGGGAACTGGGAACTGGCTCTCCACCAGCTTTCCAGCGTCGGCGTCGCGGTTCCGAGCAGCAGCGGGATTCCCTCCAGTCGTGCGCGTTCACGGGCGACTTCGCGAGCGTGATAGCGCGGCGTCTCTTCTTGTTTGAACGACGTCTCGTGTTCTTCGTCGATGACGATCAGGCCGAGATGCGGTGTCGGCGCGAAGACCGCGCTGCGTGCTCCAACGATGACTTGGACTTCGCCCGACGCAATTCGCTGCCAGTGCCAGTGACGCTCGGAGTCGCTCAAGTGGCTGTGTAACACCGCCACACTGTCGAAGCGGCTGCGGAAACGGCGGATCGTTTGCGGCGTGAGGCTGATCTCCGGCACAAGCACGATCGCTTGCCGGCCG
>CAZILR010000596.1:0-4021 GCA_964539995.1 uncultured Planctomyces sp. | reverse complement strand
AGACGGATTGCGTAAACTGACAGAATTCGGTGCCAAGCATGACATCAGCGTGATCGTGGAAAATCACGGCGGCCTGTCATCGAATGGCGAGTGGCTGGCGAAGGTCATGAAGAAGGTCAATCTCCCTCGCTGCGGTACGTTGCCAGACTTCGGCAACTTCCGAGTCAGCAAGGAAGAAATGTACGACCGCTACAAAGGTGTCACGGAATTGATGCCGTTCGCGAAGGCAGTCAGCGCGAAGTCACACGACTTCAATGAGACGGGTGATGAAACGCAGACCGACTATCTCAAGATGATGAAGATCGTGCTCGCGGCCGGATACAAAGGCTATGTCGGCATCGAGTACGAAGGTGGAAAGCTCAGCGAACCCGAAGGCATTCGTGCGACGAAAAAGCTGCTCGAACGAGTACATGCCGAGTTATCGAAAGGCTGAGTTCGGTAGACCGGACGCCTACGTCCGGTCGATCAGACACTCACATTTCTTCGGCGACATGTCGAAAACCCACTGCGCAAGCTACGGCTGGCGAATTGATCGTGTTAGGCGAACGGTAGTCGGTTGATTCCAGATTCAGCGGTCGTTGGGAGAGTCATCGAATCGACCGACCCACAAGGGGTCGGGCTACAGACTCCCTAACGTCAAGAATTCGCCAGCCCGCCGCGCAGGTATCAATGATTGGCAACGGTCGCGGATGAGACGTAACATGCTCGCGACTCGTTCGTCGAAACTGGGTGGTACAGCAGCATGGCCGGTTTGCAGATTTTCTGTCCGAAGTGTGGCAAGTCGCTGAAGTTGCCCGATCGCAGCTTGCTGGGCAAAAAGGGAAAGTGCCCCAAATGTCGGCATGCGTTCGTCCTGGCGGAGCCGACTTCGCAGGATTCGTCTGCTCCGCAGGACGAGCCTGATGACGACCCGCTGGACGTGGACGAGTTGTACAACGAGCTGGAGCAAATCGAGCAACGCCGTGCGGGATCCGACGAAGTCGAAATGGAAATCGTCGAACCAAGCGTGCGGAGTCCGCAGAGCGGCACTGGCGCACGATGGGTGCCGGATGCTGCACAACCACCCACCGCAGCGATGGTTCCGCAGCCACCGCAGATGATGCCGCAGGGGTATCCGTATCCGATGCCGCCACAGGGATGGGGTGTGCCGCCGGGATATCCGCAGATGCCGTATCCGCCGCAACCGGGAATGCCGTATCCGCCTCCGCAACCGGGGATGCCATATCAGATGCCGCCGGGGTACGCGCCGATGCCTTATGGTGCTCCGCAGTACGCGCCGCAGCAGATGATGACACCTCCGCAGCAGTTCGTTCCGGCCCCACCCGCGCCGGCGATGCCTGCTCCGTTTGCGCCGGCCGCGAATGACAATCCTTTCGGAGCCTTCGCGGAACCCGAACCAGAGCCCGCTCCGAGTTCCCTGCCTTCCGAAGTCGAGATGCTCTCGGCCAGTTCGCTGCGGAAGTCGAAGTCGAAAATCAAGGGGAAGAAATCACGGCAAGCGCAGCAGAAGCAATTGGCGGCGATCATCGCGATCGGCGTGCTGGTTGTGGCTGGCATCGTGGTCGCTGCGATGAACGGACGTTCGACGTCTGCCGGAAAAGGGAAGAGCAAAGCGACCGCGCAGAATCCAGATGATCTCGACGGCGACGTGAGTGAGTCGCTCCCGTGGGAATCTCCGTTGCCAGTCAGTCCGACGAAAGGCTCTCCGATCGACATGACGCTCATGCCCTACGGCGTGACGGCGATCGTGCATGTGCGGCCGGCCGATTTGTGGGAGAAGGGAACTCGACGTGAAGAGTTTCGATTCTGTTGGGGGCCGCTTGGCGAATGGCTCGGTAAGCAAATCAAAGAGCTGTGCAACCAGGATCCGACGGCGATTGAGGAATTGACCTTCGGCCTCATCCCAGGCGTCGTCGGCGAAGGCATCCAGGTATGCGGAGTCGTGCGGCTCAAAGAGCCGTCACAGAAAACAGAACTCATTAAGGTCTTTCGAGAGATGAAAGCCGAACTCAAGGAAACCGACGCCAGCGATTATCCGGTCTACGAAAATCAGACGCACGCCTACGTCCTCAAAGACCTGCGAACCTTCGCGTTCTGTCCGCGGTTGAGGCAGACCGAAATGGCCGAGGCCGTGAATCGTCCCAACGCTCAGGCTCCGGGACTGGAAGCTCTCTTGCGAAAGACGGATCGCCTGCGTCATGTCGTGCTGGTGTTTGAGCCGACCACACTGGGGGCTCACGCGCAGTTCATATTCGCCGACGAGTTTCGCCGCATCGCGGATCGCGTAGTCGATTTCTTCGATCCGAAGCACTTCGAGACCGTCGCGCTCAGTCTGCATGTCGGAGACAAGTTCCATTCCGAGATTCTGGCTCGTTACAAATCGTCGATCGCCAAGGCGGCCGCTCAGGACGAGCTCAAGAAGCGGTTGAATGGTGTGCCTCGCGAATTGGCGGACACGATTCGAGGCTACATGGACCCCCAGGTGCTCGGCCCGCGTCAGATCATCGGCCGCTTCCCGGCGATGACAAAGGCCTATGCCTTATCGACTCACGCCTCCAACGGCGATCGATACGTCTCACTAGCGACCGCGCTGCCGGAGCGGGCAGCTCCGAACCTCGCGATCGGAACGCTGCTGACCTGGGACGAATCGACTCGCACGGACTTCAGCAAGGCCGCCAGCAAAGCCACAGGTCCAAAAGAGACCAGCGCGAAATTGCCTGAACTCGTGCTCGATCGCTTGAAGCAATTGCCGGTCGAAATCGAGTTCATGAAGACGCCGCTGCAAGACGGCATCAAGTTCATCGCGGACGAATGCAAAGTCACCATCGATATCGACGGCGACGGCCTGAAGGACGGCGGCTACACGCAGAACATGGAACAGAACATGAAGCTCGGCAAAGTCACCGGCTTACAAGCTCTCGCAGCCATCTGCAAGAAGTACGAGAAAGAACGCCCGGCAAATCCGGTCGTCCTCATCATCGACGAATCCAAGAAGGTTGCCATCATCTCGTCGAAGAACTACGCGGAAAACAAAGGCCAGAAGCCGTATCAGTTCGACTGATGATCGACGGTGCTTTCAAGCCGGCTGCCGCTGTTCCCTTCCCCCCGGCACCAACCGCAAACCAAAGTGGCGGTCTTCAGGTTGCCTTCAGGTTTAGTAACTCCACCTGGAAAAGCTGACCGGCGGCTTTCCGCAGCAATCATTGACGGATAAATTCGTCCCGTCTCTGTGGTCGGTTCTCGACCTTGCTCCGTTCTTGGAGCGTGCTATTTGGCTCAACCGTTCTTCATTCTTGTGGAGGGTGCCATGTCGCGGATGAATGCTTCCCGTCGCGGGTTCACATTGATCGAGTTGTTGGTGGTCATCGCCATCATCGCTGTACTCATCGCGTTGCTACTGCCGGCGGTGCAACAAGCCCGCGAAGCCGCTCGCCGATCTCAGTGCAAAAACAACCTCAAGCTCAGTGCAAAAACAACCTCAAGCAATTTGGCTTGGCGCTGCACAACTACCACGACTCCATGAAAGTGCTCCCCAAAGCCAATTTTTCGGTCAATCCGCCTCTGACGGGACCGCGTGCGCCGACTCCAACGGTCGCCACCACCACGAACTCCTATGGCGGCTCAGGCTTCAGCGTCCATGTGATGCTGCTGCCTTATATGGATCAGAAACCGTTGTGGACTCAATGGAACAAGGACCAACTCTACACAGACAATACGGTCGGAAGTCCGACAAATCTGACGTTGAATAACAACACTCGCATTGAGGGCTTTCTGTGTCCAAGCGACAGCCGATTTCCATCCGGTCAAGTGGGCAACAATAACTATTGCGTCAGCACAGGTCCGCAGACCACTTGGGTCGCGTCGGTGGTCAGTAATGTCGGTGCGTTCCACCTGAATTACACCACCAACTTCGCCGAGTTTAAGGATGGAACCGCCAATACTATTGCGATGGGTGAACGAGTCGTCGGTGACAATAATGCCGCGACGTTCTCCTACGGCGAGACGAATGTGTTGGCCTTGG
>CAZILR010000595.1:0-4026 GCA_964539995.1 uncultured Planctomyces sp. | reverse complement strand
GACTTCGATGCTCTCGCCGGAGTCGTAGGTTTGGTCGCCGATGGGGAACAGGGCCATCGAGTTCGCGGCGACGGTCGCTCGCAAATCGCTGGAGCCGACCCACGGGATGGCGGTGACGATCGGGCCATCCGGTCGCCATTCCAGTCGAGCAGGCTGATAAGTTGGCCGTTCCCCCTTGGTCGTGTGCGGGGCAGTCAGCCGCGCCTTCACGGCGACCGACTCGGCGGGAGAAACGCCCATCAATCGCCGCAGGGCCGGGCGGACGAAGAGTTCAAAACAGACCAGACTGCTGACTGGATTGCCTGGCAGACCGAAGACCAATGTTCGCGAGTTCGGCCCGCGATCGAGCACTCCAAACCAAATCGGTTTGCCGGGCTTCACGTTCGCCTTGTGGAAAACTTGCCGCACTCCTGCAGAAGCCAACTCGGAGGGGACGAGGTCTTTCTCTCCCATCGAGACTCCGCCGGACAGCACCAGCACGTCCGCTTGCAGTCCGATGTCGATTCGCTCGCGCAGGTGAACGCGTTCGTCGCGAGCGATCCCCAACGGCACCGGGTCGGCGCAAGCTCGAAGAATTTGTGCGCACAGCATCGTCTCGTTCGAGTTCCGAATCTGTCCTGGCCCCGGCGTCTGTTCAACGGGGACAAGTTCGTCACCCGTCGCCAGCACGGCGACTCGCGGCCGCCGCCGAACGGTCACGCGCGCGAGGCCACACTCCGCGAGTGCTCCCAATTCTTGCGGTCGAAGTTCCGATCCCGCCGCGACGACTAAATCACCGAGTTTCGTTGACGCTCCGCGCCGCAGGATGTTCGTGCCCAGTTTCCAGCTCGCGACTTTGCTTGGCACCGAAACGAGCGTCCTGCCGTCCGCACCGAGAACTTGCGACGTGTGCTCGACCGGCACGACCGCTTCAGCCCCGACAGGCAGCGGAGCACCGGTCATGATCTGAATTGCGGCGGGGTGATCGAGTGAGCGTGCCGGCACTTGTCCGGCAGCAACCGTTTCGATGACTGGCTGCGGCGTCACGCAATCGGCTAACCGCACGGCGAAACCATCGACCAGCGATTTGTCGAACGGCGGCGAGTCGGCATCCGCATGAACATCCTCGGCCAAGACCAGTCCGAGCGCACCCAGCAGCGGGATCGCTTGCGGCTCAAGCGGCGAGGCTTCACGCAGTACTGCGGCAACGGCTTCAGAGACTTCCATCATGATTCGTAGGACTGACCATCGAGGGTTTTGGAATCCGGAACAACCTGATCAAGCTCAAAGTCCACGCGATAGGCACCCAAATTCCCAGCGAGAACAAGTCCACGCTCGGATGAATCGCGTTGGCGGCCGCGAAGCCGACGACGACGCTCAGCAGCAACAATCCTTGAGACAACCACCAAGACGTACGATCACGGCTGTTTAGCGCGCTGGCCATTCCCAGCACGAACAACACGGCTGCGAAGTCCCACAATGGTCGCAAAATCGACAGCTCAGCCTGCATGATCGTCCTCCGAAGTGGTCGGTTCGCGACTCGTTCGGTAGCAAGCCGTCGCGGCGACAACCAGCAGCAGCGAGCCTAACCCCATCGCAATGCGTTGTTCTTGCGAAGCGGCATCCGCCACGCGACTGGCGGATTTGTTGTCATCCGGCTTCGCAGTCCAGTCAGTCCGCTCCCAGGCATTCCGGATCGCGGTCGCGCGCGGCCAAGCGGAGTACCGTGAACTGCGAGTCTTGCGTTGGGCTTCATTCGCGATGACGTGCTGCCACGTTCCAAGCAACAGCAGCAATAGCGCGGCCGAGGTGAATAGCACGAGCACAGGCTCGCGGTGTTTGTCTCCGTCCGTCGTCATTGAAGCGGGTGTCTTCGCGCGGATTGGAAACCACATCGCCAGTGCGATGCCAGGAGCCAGCATGGCCAGGATCATCATCGTCAGGAACAGAATTTCCATGCGCTGGGCCATGATGTGGGAAAAAGCGAATAACGATGCCAGTCGCGACAGTTTTGGAAACGTCCATTCCCAAGCCCAGGGGATGAGCAGCGCGATTGCGCCGTAGACGGTGGCAATGCCGAAGTGTCGGACTCGGCTGATGACCGAGGGGCCGATCACAGCTTTCATTGCGGCCACGATACCGATGCTACACGCGATAGAGAGCGCACCGCTGCGCCACACATTTGAACGGGACAGCTCCGGCAGCAACGTCACCGCATCAATCCAGCGATACAGCAGCAAGCTGACCGCGATTCCCAGCAGCATGTTCCCTGCGAGATTGAATCGTCGTGTGCGTTCGACGTTTTCTGCATCGACGCCGGCCAAACGCAAAACAACCGCAGCGGCGGAGCCGAAGAGCACGATGGCTGCGGAAACTCCATCGAACAGCGGCTCGCCCATCGTCAGCACCCTTGAGGAACACTCAAATCAATCCGAACACGGAGGTCGTGTCTATCGGAGTCCTGCCGGAATCGCAACCCGCGCCGCGTCAGAAGAGTCGTCGTTGTCCGGAGCTTGGTGTCGGGTGCTCGAAGAATCGTGTTTCGAGCGGCGAGACAGTTCGGTCGAGATCGTACTTCTTGGCGAAGACTCGAAATGACTGAGCGATCTGCTCGGCGATTTGTCCCTCGCCAAGCCGTCGACGTCCGAATTGCGAGTCGTTCATCTCGCCGCCGCGACACTGGCGGATCAACGATTCGATCTTGTCCTTTTTGGACGGCAGAGCCTTGGCCAACCAATCGGTGAAGACCGGACGCACGGTCAGCGGCAATCGCAGCAGGACGTAGGCCGCCATGACCGCACCGGCCTCCTTGGCCGCTTGCAGGATCGTCGGGATCTCGACGTCGTTCAGGCCGGGAATGACTGGCCCGATCATCACGCCCACTTCGACGCCCGCCGCTGACAGCTCACGCATTGTCCGCAACCGCGCTTCTGGAGAGCTGGTGCGCGGTTCGAGCGTCCGAGCCAACTCCGTGTCCAATGTTGTCACGCTGAGCAGCACGCGCACCGTTCGTCGTTCGGCCATCGGTTGCAGCACGTCGAGGTCTCTCGCGACCAGCGCGTTCTTCGTCACGATGCCGATCGGCTGCCCACATTCGGCCGCGACTTGCAGACAGCGGCGAGTCAACTCGAACCGCCGCTCGGCCGGTTGGTAGCAGTCGGTCACGCCGGAAAACGCGATCCATTCCGGCTGATATTCGTCGCGAGCGAGCCAGTCGCGAAACAACTCCGGCGCGCGTTCCTTCACGAGGATGCGGCTCTCAAAATCGAGTCCGGCGTTGAAGCCGAGATACTCGTGAGTCGGCCTCGCGTAGCAGTACGCGCAACCATGTTCGCAGCCTCGGTACGGATTGACGCTGTAGCGAAACGGAATATCTGGGCTGTCGTTCTCACTGACGATCGACCGGGAGTGATCGACCAGAAACTGAGTCTTCACCGGTCGCTCGTCCGGCGAGTCGTCCTCGGCGAGTTGTTCAAAGTCACGCTCGGCATGAACCGCCTCGAACCGATTCGGCGGATCAGCCTGAGCGCCACGGCCGTGGCGCTCAAGTTCATTCAGCATGTCGGACTCCTCCGTGCTCCGTGCCACGGCTGTCTCAGCCGTGCGATCTCGACCGCACACGGCTGAGACAGCCGTGGCACACAATGATCGACAGAGATATTCTGCCGTGAATCGAATCGTTTCTCACCCGATCTTCACGAGGCTCGCCATGACTTTCAACAACGTGGTTGTCACCGTCAAAAACGAACAAGACGTCCCAGAGATACGCTCGCTACTGCTGGAACAAACACGGCTCTCCCGTTTGGAACCAGGCTGCGAGCGCTTTGAGCTGTACCAGTCGCAGACCGACCCGAAAGTCTTCATTTTGGTCGAACGCTGGAGTTCGCCGGAGGCGTTGGAGCAACACCGGCTCGCGAAGGCGTACACGGAAATCTATAAGCCGAAGGTGCTACCGAAAGTCGATCGCACACCATATCCGTGCGACTTGCTGGAGCCGTAGTCGTGCTGGTGGGTCTCGATGACTCGACCCACCCTACATCTTCTAGT